>NZ_JAZHDB010000111.1:0-3994 GCF_036584575.1 Desulfolutivibrio sp. | reverse complement strand
TGCGTCTCGAATTACCCGACTCGCTATTTAATTGTCAAAGATCACGGCCGTCTGGAGCTTTTCATGCTCGTTTTCGTCTCGGCCCTTCCGCCATCAGGCGGACGTACTTCTTAGCCGCCCTGGGCGTCTCTGTCAACCGGAAAATGTTTTGTTCCGAAAAAAGTGTTTTTCCCGAAACCGCGTTTCCCCGTCAGCCAGAAGCGGAGGTATATGGAGATGGCCCGCCGGTGTCAACACGAAAGTTTCATAAATCTCAAAAACCTTCACAGGGCCTCTCCCCTGTCCTTCATAACTTCTTAATTTCATTGATTTTCACCTGAAACGCGGGGTACCTCGCTCCCCTGCCCCATGGCCCTGAAAAGCGGCCCGGAAGAGTCCGTGGGCCGCCCCCAAACGCCCCGCAACCTCGGCTCTCCCTTCCGGGCCATGAAAAACGTGCCGGGAACGCCTCCTTTCCGGCCCGCTCAAGCACCCCCTCCATCCCAATGCCGATCACAAAACAGCCGCACTCTTCCTGTGACCCCGTCCATTGCGCCCGGACAGAACCGGCCCGACCACGGTCAGCATCAGGCAGCCCGCCTTTTGCCGTGCCGCCAGGCCGACCCCGCGGGGTGATCCCCAACCGCAGGGCCGGTGACGCCCTTTTGTGAAACAAACGCCCGCGCTTACCGCCCGGCCGCGCCGAACCAGCAGGGTGGTCCACAAACCCTGGAACGGGAACGCCTATGCGTGGGACCTCAGCCCCGGCATTCCATAAATCCTGGAATCTCCCATCTCTCTATGGCATCAACATCCTGAATTACCGAACTCTTTACGCCTGTTTGGTCTGGCTTCCCTTTTGCTAGTCATTTTCCCCGGAAGACACCTCCCCGTAAACAACGTCGTGTCCGGGAGAACATGCATGGCGGATTCATCGACCAATCGGGCGGGACGTCGGCCCCTCGGGGCCCGGTTTTTCCTGGCCCTGGCCTTTCTCTGCTGCCTGTCCGCGCCCGTCCACGCCGGGAGCTTCAACTCCCGCATCGTGGGCTATTTCGTCCAATGGGGCATCTACGCCCGCGATTACGAGCCCGCCGACATTCCGGCCCAAATCCTGACCCACATCAATTATGCCTTCATGGCCGTCAATGCCGAAACCGGCCAGCTCTCTTCCTATGATGCCTGGGCCGACCTCCAGAAGGTCTTCGCGGCCAAAAACGGGCTTCCGGCCCAAACCTGGGATCAGTCCGCAGCCAATCTGGCCGGGAATT
The DNA here is from genome assembly GCF_036584575.1 of Desulfolutivibrio sp. Lineage (NCBI taxonomy): Bacteria > Pseudomonadati > Thermodesulfobacteriota > Desulfovibrionia > Desulfovibrionales > Desulfovibrionaceae > Desulfolutivibrio > Desulfolutivibrio sp. The sequence continues at coordinate 2,744 of NZ_JAZHDB010000111.1, read as the reverse complement.
TCGGACGTCTGCGCGATCTCAAGGCCCTGTATCCCCACATGAAAGTGCTCCTTTCCGTGGGCGGCTGGACCTTGTCCGGCCCCTTTCCGGCCGTGGCCGCCGACGCGGCCAAGCGTCAGGCCTTCGCCGCATCGGCCGCCGACTGGGTCTCCGGACAAGGCTTCGACGGCATCGACATCGACTGGGAATATCCGTCCCTGGCCGACCGGGACAACTTCTCGGCGCTCATCGAGGCCACCCGTCAGGCCCTTGACGCCAAGGGACTGGCCGACGGCAAGACGTATCTTCTCACCGTGGCCGCACCGGCCGGGCCGTCCAACATGGCCGTGTGGGACTTGGCGCGTCTGGCCCCGTCCCTCGACTGGTTCAACATCATGACCTACGACTACCATGGCGGCTGGGACGCCACGACCGGCCACCTGGCCCCGCTTTACGAGAATCCGGCCGATCCCTCCGCCGACCGGGCCACATGGAACGCCGACTGGGCCGTGCAGGCCTACCTGGCGGGCGGGGTTCCGGCGCAAAAGATCCACCTCGGCATCCCTTTTTACGGCCGGTCCTGGGAGGCCGTCCCGGCCACGGACAACGGCCTGTTCCAGTCCGGACAGGCCGGTCCGAACCTGGGGGTGGCCGGAAACTGGGAGAATGGGGTTTTGGACTACTGGAAGGCGATGGACATCGCCCGGGACGGGAGCCATGCCGTCAACTTCGACACGGCCGCGCGGGCGCCCTTCATCTACGGCGCGAACCTGTCTTCGGGACTTGCTTCCGGCGGGCTGTTCGTGACCTTCGAAAACACGGCCTCCCTGACCGAAAAACTGGCCCGGGCCAAAACCCTGGGCCTTGGCGGGGTCATGTTCTGGGAGCTTTCCGGAGACGTGCGCGACGTGACGGACGCCGACAGCCTGCTTGGGCTCATGGCCCGGACCTTGACGACGGACGCTGCCGCCACATCCATGCCCTGGCTCATGCTCCTGCTCGATGAGTCCTGATCACGCGGCCGTCCCGATCAGAACTCCAGGTGGCGGTAGGTGCGGGGAAAGGGGATCACGTCGCGGATGTTCGTTATCCCGGTCAAAAGCATCAGCAACCGCTCAAACCCAAGCCCGAAACCGGCATGGGGCACGCTGCCGAAACGCCGCAGGTCCAGATACCACCAATAGTCGTCCATGGTCAGCCCCAGTTCGGCCACCCGGGCCTCAAGCACGTCCAGGCGTTCCTCGCGGGCGCTGCCGCCGATGATCTCCCCGATCCCCGGAACCAACACGTCCATGGCCGCCACGGTTCGGCCGTCGTCGTTTTGGCGCATGTAAAACGCCTTGATTTCCTTTGGATAATCAAAAACGATGACCGGACAGCCGCAGTGGACCTCCGTCAGGTAGCGCTCGTGTTCGCTTTGCAAATCCAGCCCGAACCCCACGGGGAACTGGAAGCTCTGCCCGCACCCGGCCAGAATCTCGACGGCCTCGGCGTAAGGCAGGCGCACGAAAGGCCGATCCCGGATGTTGACAAGCCGCCCGGGCAGTTCCTTGTCCACGAACGACGCGAAAAGCTCCACGTCCGAAGCGCAGCGGGTCAGCACCGCATCCGTCAACGACTTGAGCAACGCCTCGCCCAGGTCCATGTCGTCGGCCAGATCGGCAAAGGCCATCTCCGGTTCGAGCATCCAGAACTCGGCCGCATGGCGCGAGGTGTCGGAATGCTCGGCCCGAAATGTCGGCCCGAACGTGTACACGTCCCCCAGGGAACAGGCGAAGACCTCGGCGGCCAATTGGCCGGACACGGTCAGGTAGGCGTCCTTGCCGAAAAAATCCCGGGCCGTCCGCTCGGCCGCTGAAAGTCCCACCTCGTCCTGCGGCGAAAACGACGTCACCCGGAACATCTCCCCCGCCCCCTCGCAATCCGAATCCGTCAAAATGGGCGAATGCACGTAGGCGAAACCCCGGGCATGGAAAAACTCATGGATGGCGAAGGACATCTCCGACCGAATCCGAAACAGCGCCCCGTATTTGTTGGTGCGCGGTCGCAGATGGGCGATGGTGCGCAAAAATTCATCCGAATGGCGCTTCTTCTGGAGCGGATAGGACTCCTGGTCCGCCGCGCCGATCAACTCCACCCCGGCAGCCCGTATCTCCCAGCGCTGGCCCTTGCCCGGCGAGGCGACCAGTTCCCCACGCACGGCCACGGCCGAGCCCACGCCCATATCCTTTAATAAGGAAAACCCGTCCGTGCCAGCATCGGCCACCACCTGGATGTTGGCCCGGCAGGAGCCGTCGTTTACCTCGAGAAAGGAAACATCCTTGGCGTCGCGGCGCGTGCGCACCCAGCCCTTGACGAGAATGTCGGGCCGCCCGGCGTCGCCGCGCAAGGCCGTGTCGATCTTGGTCCGTTTCATGCCCCTCTCTTTCCCACGACCCGCCCCCCCAAGGCAAGGCCTTGGGGGCGGCGCGGAGAATCGGGGCTGCCGCCCCGTACCCCGCCCGGGGGAAATCATTTCCCCCGGCCCCCCTGATATCGTGGGCCTTTCCGGTGCAGCGTCGCTGCACCGGAAAGGCCCACGAAGATCATGGTGGTACGGGAACATGCTGTCGCCCTCCCGCGGACGCGAAGCGCGCCCTGCCTGTGGCCGAAGTGCCAGGCGCAAAGCCCCTGACGCTTCAAGCCATGGCAATCCGAGACACCGCCCGCGGACGCGAAGCGCGACGAAGTTTTCGAAGGGGGGTCAAGGGGGGAAACCTTTTTCA
>NZ_JAZHDB010000110.1:0-20180 GCF_036584575.1 Desulfolutivibrio sp. | reverse complement strand
TATTCCACTGTTTAAATCAATAGGGGTGGACTTTGATATTCAATACATTTCTTTAGGAGACTTTTTGAAAAAGTTGAACTTGGATCAAGCTCATAGGGATTATCTCAAACGGTATACGTTTAACTAATAAGGTACTTCAAATTTGCAAAATTAATAAGCAGGGAGAAAGAGAACATGGCTAGTATTAAGAGTTTTCGTGTACCGGACGTCGGCTCGGAGGTTCCGGCCTGCGGGGACTCCACGGCGGCAACATCCGGGACGGGCGTTGCGGCGGCAGGCGTTGCGGCGGCAGGCGTTGCGGCGGCGGGTTGCGCCGGGCTTTGGCCGGAAGGCGAGTCCGCCGGGACCGGGGACGTGGGGGGAAGATCCGCAGTCGACTCCCCGGGGCCTTCACGTCCGGGCACCACACGGAAGGCCTCCTGCCGGTCGCCTTCCGCCGGGGACGCCGCAGGGGGCATGGAGGCAGCCGACGAAGGCCCGGCGGGCCCATCTCCCCCCGGCGCCGGGATCACGCCGTCCTGATCCTGCCGGTTGGCGAAACGATCCGCAAAGGATTTCGACACCTGGCCGGTATCGGCCAACTGTGCGGCATGTTCGCCCTCTCCATCCCCCACGCCGGGGAATTCCTTCTCCAGGATGTCCGGTGACGGCGCTTCCGAAACCGCCATATCGCCGTTGGCCACAAGATGCGCGCTGACCCGGATGTCGGCGGCGGCGACGGCCTCGGCAAGCCATTCGGAAAACGCCTCGTTGCGTTTTTTCTCCGCCAGGGCCCTTTCCACCAACGGATAGGCGGCGGCCGGGTCCAGGATGAACGCCGGGGTCTCCCCCACCAGGACCAGGGCCAGGGCCTCCCGCTTTTCCTGAACCACGGGGCTGGCCTGGCCGGGCTGGAGCTTCCCCAGAAGGGCGCGCCAGGCCTCGGGGATCAACTCCCGGGGAAGGCGCACCTCCTGGATGGACGCCGCGTCCGGGATCGGCTCCCGGGGAAAGGTCCGCCCCGAATCCCGCTCACGCACGGCCTCGGCTACACGCTTTTTGTCCGGCCCGCGGACCAAAAGAAACGTCACCACGGCCGGTCGTTGGAAATCCGCCACATGTTCCTTATAATAATCGGCGGCTTCCTGGACCTCGACCTTGGCCCGGTCTTTTAAGATCACGCCTGCGAACTTGTCCGTAGCCACCCGGGTCAACAGGCTCTCGCGCCACTTTTGCGGGTCGATGTTCTCCTCGAAAAGCATGCGGTCAAAGAGCTCTCCCGGGTAGTCGGCCCGGATCTCCGCCTCGAGGCGGGCCAGATCCTCGTCCGTGACCGCAGCCCCGGCCTTTTGCAACTCCGCAAGCATGAGTTCGCGGATGATCAGGTCGGCCATGATCCGGCCGTAATCCAGGCGCAGCCGCTCCACCGAAGGGTTTTCCGTGGCCACAAGCCCCATGCTGCGCAGATCGTGGTTGAATTCGAGCTGCCCAAGGGTCACGGGACGGCCGTTGACCGTGGCCACCACCCCGGGCGGTTCCGCCTTCCGGTCGCAGCCCCAAAAAAGGGCCATGACCAGAAAAAGAACCGGGAAGAGAAGGTATCGGGAAAATAACATCATGATGTTCACGTTCCGTCCGGATGTGCGGCGCACAGCACGGCCAACTCCCGGGCCGCCTCGGCCAGTCCGGCGCGAAGGCCGCCCTCGGAAAGGCGCATCTCCAGTTTCGCCGGGGGCACGAGCCGCGCCCTGGCGCCGTGGGTATTGACAAAGGCCACCAGACTCTCGGCAGAAACCGCCCCCACCGCGCCCGGCCGCGTTTCCCAGGACAGGGACAGTTTGGACGCGGTCACCTCGGCACGGGCCACCTGGAGCCTGGCCAAAACCTGCTTGAGGGCCAAAACGGAGATAAAATTCTCCACCTCCTCGGGCAAGGCCCCGAAACGGTCGCGCATTTCAGCGGCCATCTCGGCCAAACCCTGCTCATTGTGTGCCGTGGATAGGGCTTTGTAAAGCCGCAGGCGATCCTTGGGGTCGGCCACATAGCTTTCAGGGATACGGGCCGACACGGCGATGGTCAACTCCGGGTCCGTGCGCTCGTTTTGCGGTTCCCCGCGCAGCCGTTTGATCTCATCGTCGAGCATCTCCAGGAACATGTCCAGCCCGATCCGTGAAATCTGCCCGGACTGCACCTCGCCCAGGATGTTGCCCGCGCCGCGCAGCCGCAAGTCCTCCATGGCCACCTGGAAGCCCGCCCCCAGATAGTCCATGTCCTGGATGATCCGCAGCCTTTTGCGGGCCGCCTCCGGGATGCCGTCCAGGGAGGGAACCACGAAATAGGCATAGGCCTGAAGCGACGAGCGCCCCACACGGCCGCGCAACTGATAGAGTTGGCCCAGGCCGAACATCTGGGCCTGGTCCACCACCAGGGTGTTGGCCCGGGGGAAGTCCAGCCCCGATTCGATGATGGCCGTACACACCAAAATGTCGATCTCGCCATGCCAGAATTCGTGCATGGCCTTTTCCAGGGCCCCCTCGGCCATCTGGCCGTGGGCCATGGTCACCCGGGCCTCGGGGACCAGTCTTCTGACGAAGGCCGCCGTCTCCTCCAGGCCGCGCACCCGGTTATGCACCCAAAACACCTGCCCCTGGCGTTCCAGTTCGCGGCGCACCACGGAACGCAGGAAATCCGAATCCCGCTCCACCAAAAACGTCTCCACGGCCTTGCGCTCGGGGGGCGGGGTCTCGATGACGCTTAAGCCCCGGATGCCGGAAAGCGACAGTTGCAGGGTGCGGGGGATGGGGGTCGCCGTAAGGGTCAGGACGTCGATGTTTTTGCGCAGGGCCTTGAGCTTTTCCTTGTGCTTGACCCCGAAACGCTGCTCCTCGTCCAGGATGAGAAGCCCCAGGCTCGGGGCCTCCACGTCTTTCGACAGCAGGCGATGTGTGCCGATCAGGATGTCGATTTCCCCTCTCCTGACCCCTTCCGTCACCACCTTCTGACGTTTTGGCGGCACAAACCGACTGAGCATTCCCACCCTGACCGGAAAATCCCCCAGGCGCTTGCTGAAGTTCTGAAAATGCTGTTCGGCCAGGACCGTGGTGGGACACAGCATGACCACCTGCTTGCCGTCGAGCACGGCCCGAAAGGCCGCACGCAGGGCCACCTCGGTCTTGCCGAAGCCCACGTCGCCGCAGACCAGGCGGTCCATGGGTTCGGGCCGTTCCATGTCCGCAAGGACGTCGGCAATGGCCTTTTCCTGGTCCGGAGTCTCCTCGAAGCCGAATCCGGCCTCGAACTCCCAGTACAGTTCGTTGAGCGGCCCGTAGGCATAGCCCTTGGCGACCTTGCGAAAGGCGTACATCTCCACCAGATCCCGGGCGATCTTCTCAATGGCCTTTTTGGCCTTTTCCCGGCCGAGCTTCCAGCGGTTGCCGCCCAGGCGGTCCAGGGCCGGATCGATCCCGTCGGGCCCCTTGAATTTCTGGATGAGCGACATCCGGTCCACGGGCACGTACAAGCGGTCCTCGCCGTCGAAATGCAGCAGCAGGTAGTCCCCGCCCGCGCTGTCCACGGTCATCCGGGTCAACCCGTCGAAACGGGCCAGCCCGTAGTCGCGGTGCACCACCAGATCCCCCGGGGCGATCTCGTCCTGGGAGGCGATCCCCTTGAATCCGCGCACCCGGGAGGCCCGCCCGGCCTCCTCCCCGCCCTCGGGGCGCAGCACGTCCTCGGACAGGATCAGCGTCCGGTTCCAGGTCAATTCCATGCCCTGGCGAAGCGGCGACACCAGGGCGAAAAGCCCCGTACTGCCGGGGTGGTACTGGGTGGAGAGAGAGATGCCCTCGTGCTCGATCATCTTCAAAAACTTGGTGCGCGAGCGTTCCCCATGAAACGACAGCACCACCTGGCGCTTGGACACGGCCCAGTCCCGCAGGCCGGACATGAGCGCCGACCACGGGCGCTTGTCCTCGCCGGGCTTCCAGAACAGATCCGAGAACCGCTCCAGCCCCTTCTCCGGCATATCCGGGCCGTGTTTGCCGTGCCCCAGCACCAGATCCTCGAAGAGCACCTGGCGTCCGGCCAGCCACATCTTGCGGGCCATGCCCCCGGGCCAACACAGCCGGGGCCCGGGCCAGCCGAATCCCCGCTGTGCGGTCTCGGCATCCAAAAACTGCTTCCAGCCGTATTCCACCTCTTCCAACCGGGAGCGCATGCGCGAGGCGTCAAAAAGCATGTACACGGCGTCCTTGGGCAGATGATCGGTCAAGGACGAGGGTTTTTCATAAAAGAGGCCGGGCCAGATGGTCCCGTCCCCGGAGTCGAGCTTGTTCTCCAGGGCCGCCTTGGCCTCCCGGCGCAATTCGCCGGTCACGGCCATGGATTCCCACAGTTCCCTGGCGGCGGCGCGCGAGGCGTCGGTGAGCACGGCCGGAGCCACGGGCAAAAGGCGCATGCGCGGCAGTTCGGCCTGGGAACGCTGGGTGGTGGGATCGAAGGTACGGATATATTCGATGGTGTCCCCGAAAAATTCGAAACGCAGGGGCAGGGCGTAGCCCGGGGCGAAGATGTCCAGCACGTCGCCGCGCACGGCCACCTCGCCGGGCGACTCCACCATGGGCTGGCGGCGATAGCCCCACAGGGCGGCCTGCTCCAAAAGGAGCTCCCGGGACATGTCCTCCCCGGCCGCAAGCTCGATGGAGCTTTCCTCGATCACCTGCCTGGGCGGCCATTTGGGCAACAGGTTGTCCACGGTGAAAAGGCACAGACGGGGCTTTGTGGTGGCGGTCGCGAAATTGAGAAAGGCATTCCGCGCGGCCCAGGCCGAAAGGGACGGGGCGGCCGGAGGATAGGTCGGCAGGGCCCGCCAGGGCGCATTGGCCAGGGGATCGTCCCCCGGGGACAACAGCAGGGAAAAAAGGGACTTGAGCCGGGCCAATTCCGGCGCGCCGGGAACGATGACCACCACGGAAGACCCCGACGCCAGCATGTCGCAAGCCAGAAAGGCCAGGGTGCCGGGGCCGCTTTTGTACACGCCAAGCGAACTCCCCCGGCCCTTCAAAAAATCTTTGATCTCGGACGGATACTGCAAAATCCCGCACTCCTTCGGGCAGCAAGATGAAAAGCCGCCGTCGCGAAAAACGACGGCGGCCATACTCTCGATGGAGACGAAAGCCCCCGAGCCCGGGCCATATTTTGCGCGCGCTGGCGACGCAATGCGAAACGCCGAAAACTAGATGCCCGTCAAGACATCGCGCTCTTCGCCGGACAAGAGGCGGTCCAGATCAAGCAGGATCAGCAGGCGGTCTTCCAGTTTGCCCACGCCGCTGATGTATTCCGATTCGAGGCCGGAAACCACGGGTGGCGGCGGCTCGACCGTGTTGGAGGGTATACGCAGCACCTCGGACACGGAATCCACCACGAATCCCACAATCATGTTGTTGATCTCAATAACGATGATCCGGGTGTGCTTGTCGTGCTCCCTGGTGCTCAGGCCGAAACGCTTCCGCAGGTCGATGATGGGAATGACCTTGCCGCGAAGGTTGATGACCCCTTCCACAAAATCCGGAGCGCGCGGCACCTTGGTAATCTCCATCATCCGGATGATCTCCTGAACCTTCAGGATATCCACTCCGAATTCTTCCTCACCGATGCTAAACGTCACAAGCTGCATCAGTTCGGCGTCCTGCTTCTTCTGGGTTTCATCCATGGGGTGTCCCCTTCTCCGGATTACCGGCGCGTGCGCCGTTCATGCAAACTGGCCCCGAAGCCTCAACTCACATATTCTTAGCTCGTTTCATGATCCCTGGCAATGCTTGGCAGCCCGAAAATTCACTGCCCGGAACGCTCATGGGCAACCTCTTCCGGGGTCATGCTCCAGAACGGAAACCCGTCCTTGGTGCGGCGCACCTTGAGTTCCACGTCCTCGGCCTTCTTGATCTTGATGGCCAGGATGACGTCTTTGCCGTCCACCTCGGCCCAGGCCCCGACTACCTTGACCATGTCCCCTTCCTTGAGCCCGATCACGGACAAATCCACGGCGGACTTCGGTCCCAGATGCACGGTCTCCTGGCGCTTGTCCTTTTTGTCCTCAATGACCAGGCCGATCCCCGGGGCCATGCCTGGCATGGGCACGATTTCCTGAATCTCCAGAACCTTGCCTTTGAACGAATCGGACTCGCTGACGTCAAAAAGCTTGTCGTAGACGCCGCCCTTCTCCCATCCGACGATCCCTGGGTCTGCGGCATGGGCCGCCGCACCGACCAGGAAAAACAGCATCGCCGCCAAAAAGCCCGTCGCCGCGCGCATCATCGTGGACCTCCTGTGCTCCGGGCCATCGCTGCGCCCGGGTCATGGCGACGCCCCGGATTTCCCCGGGGCGTTCCTAATTTTTGAAGATTCCGTCCTCATAGACGGTAACGGCCGATCCGTCCGGCATGACGGCCCGAACCCGTTTTTTCTCCGTATTGACCAGATCCCAGTGCAAGGCCGAGTCGTTAAACCCCAGTTCCGCCTTCCGCTCGGCCGTCAATTCCGCCGGGTCCCCGTCGTAGGTGTCGGAATAGGAGCTTCCCACGGCGATGTGGCAGTTTCCCCACGCGCCGCCGAAATTCTCATCGAAAAGGGTGTTGGCCATGAAGGTGTCGATTTTGGAAAACCGCTTGTCGGTCAGGGAGAACTCCCCAATGCGGCAGGCCCCCTTGTCCATGGCCAGTTGCTTGGCCACGAAGGCCGCCCCTTCCTCGGCCTGGGAGGAAACGGCCTCGCCGTCCCGGAATTCCAGGCGCACCCCGCGCACGTAGTTGCCGCTGCGATACGACGGCTGGTCGGCATAATAGACCCCCTGTACGCCGCGCCAGTCCGGGGACAGAAAAAGCTCGAAGCTGGGGATGTTGTGGCCGGAAATGCCTATCCAGCGCCGCTTGTCCCCCGGGGTGACCTTCAAGTCCACATGCTCCGACTCCACATGGTAGTGGGCAGGCTTTATGGAATTGAGCCAGGCCTTGATCTCGGCGGCCTCGGCGTACAGGGTTTTCCATTTGCCCACCGGATCGGCCTCTTTCAGGAAGCAGGCCTTCTTGATCTGGTCGGCGTACTGCTTGACGGACAGCCCGGCCTTGGCCGCCAGTTCCGGAGTGGGATGCATGCACAGCGTCCAGCCGAAATCCCCGGCCTCCTCGCGGCCCACCAGGATGTCGCGCAGGGGTTTGCGGGCCACGGCGGCCTTGGCGATGCGCTTGGGGTCGATGTCGCTTAAGTGGGTCAGGGATTCCGGGGCCAGGACATGGATGGCCCCGTTTAGGTTCTCGTTGAGCGTGGCCTGTCCGGGAACCTGGAAGACCAACTGGCCCTCGTCGGCCTTGGCGTAGAAGGCGTGCTCCATGCGGAAGGTCGGGATCATGCGGGCCACGGGATGCATCCCCCGGTCCATGATCCTGGCGAACAGGGCCTCGGCCAGGGTCACGGCGGCCAGGTCGTACTGCAATAAAATCACGTCGCCGGCGTGAAATCCCGAGGACCGGGACGTATCCAGGCCCCACATGAGCACGTCGGCGTATTTTTCAATCTGGGTCTGCGTGAACACTCGGTTCTCCATTTTTTTTCATATCCTATCCTGAACATGTCCGGGCATCAAGAGGCCGTCTCCCCTGCTGCCGTCTCCCCTGCGATTCGTCACCCGGCCGTAACCTGTCTATCGGAAACTGACGGCCAGTCTCAACCAAGACCGGCCCATTCCGGCATCGAGGACCACGGCATGCTCGTTTTCGCCCAATCCGGCTATTTTCATGACCTTCTGGACAGCTTCGCCCTGGGCGTGGTCATCTTGAACGCCCGGGGACGCGTCTATGCCGCCAACACGGCCGCCGCGACCCTGCTCGGCCACTCCCGGGAAGAGCTCATCTCCGATCCGGCCGTGGGGTCGGACGTCTTCCGCCGGACGGACGATCCCATGGCCCTGCGCCGCTATCTGCGCGCGGCCCTGCGGCGCGACCCACCCGGCGGCCCGCTTCGTCTGCAGTACCGGACCTTGGCCGGGACGCCCCTGCACCTGTCCCTGACCTTCTCCCATCTTGTGGAGAACGACAAAATATTCGGGGTGATGCTCCAGATCACGGACGTGACCGAGATCATCACCCTGCACGAACGGGAACGACGCATCCTGGGCGAAAAATACCGCGTGGAACGGGAGCGGGTGGAGAGCCTGCGGGCCCTGTCCTCGGCCGTGGCCCACCAGTTGCGCAACCCCGCCATGTCCATCGGCGGGCTGACGGGCCTTTTGCTCAAAAAAAGCCCTCCGGGCGACCCGGCGCGCCCCTTTCTCCAGGCGGTTCTGGAGGAATCCAAGCGGCTTGAGGCCATCGTGGCCGCCGTGGGCGAGGCCACCCTGCCCCTGTCCCCCCAGACGTCCTGCTTCTCTCTGCGGGATCTGGTCCAGTCCAGGCTGGCCCATGTCCGGGCCGCGACCGAAAAACGCGGGCTGTCCGCCGTCTGGAGCCTGCATGGGGACGATGGCCGCCTGTGCCTGGACGGCTCGCTTCTGGGACAAGCCCTGGACGAGATCCTGACCAACGCGGCCGAGGCCTCGCAAAGCGGCGGCCGGGTGGATGTGTCGCTTTCGCCGCACCCTGCGGCCGACGGCCGCGCCGACCATGCGGCCATCACCGTCCGGGACCAGGGGCCGGGCATCGCAGCGGACATCCTGCCCTTTCTTTTCGATCCGTTTTTCACCACCAAGGCCGTGGGGGTGGGCATGGGCCTGTGCCGGGCCAGACGCATCATGGCCGCCCTGGGCGGAGAGATACGGGTGGAGAATCATCCGGATGGCGGGGCCGTGGCCGTCCTCCTGGCGGCGGGAGCCGCCGCCCCGGGCGACGACGCCGACACCGGGGAATCTCGGGACGCGGCCGTCTGAGCCCGGGCATGCTTCACCTGCCGTGTCCCCGGGACCGGCTGAACGGTCGGCCCGGCCGACAGGCCCCCCGTGGCCGTTCCGGGTGGCGGCAGCCCGGGGAAGCCTGCCGCGCCCGGCCATGCCGTCAGGCATCCCTTGCTTTTCTGCGCCAAATGGATACAATGCCGCGTTTGAGCCTGACGCCTCTGGTCCAAAAGGATGGGATGCGTTGCGCCCTTGTGCGCCAAAGAGGCCTTTCAGACACAACGCAGAGGGAGAACATATGCCCAAGGAAGATGCGATTGAAGTCGACGGCATCGTCGAAGAGGCGCTGCCAAACGCCATGTTCCGCGTAAAACTGGAAAACGGCCACGGGGTTTTGGCCCACATCTCCGGGAAAATGCGCAAGTTCTATATCCGCATCCTGCCCGGCGACCGGGTCAAGTGCGAACTGTCGCCCTACGACCTCACCCGGGGACGCATCACCTACCGCCTCAAGTAACGGCCCCGGACCAGGATCGAAACGCCGCCGGGCCGCGCGGTCCCGGCATCGGGGAACCCCTCATATCTCCGACAGAAGCTCCGTCAGATCCCTGTTCACCTCCAAAAGCCGCTGCCGCAGATCGGTCTGGTCCGTCCAGGGCTTGGCCGAAAGATCGTCCAGGCGTTGGCGCAAAAGCGCGAATTTGCCCTCCGTGTCCGCAAGCAGATACGGCCAATCGATGCGCGGCCAGGCCTTTTCCGGATCGGCGGCGACCTTGGGTTCCGCCCCGGGCTGCAGGGTATATTCCTCCAGATAGTCGGGAACCCGCACGGAAACCTTGTATTTTTCCCGAATGAGCCCGGCCAGGGTGGTCAGGGCCTTGAGCTCGCCGTGGATCAAAAAGATCTCCCTGGTTCCGTCTTTTAAGTGGTCGAGCCATTCCATGATCTGGCTTTGCCCGGCGTGCGAGGAAAAGCCGCCGATGGTATAGATTTTGGCGGCCACGGCCACCTCCTCGCCCAGGATGCGGATAAACGGCGCGCCGTCCACGATGCGCCGCCCAGGCGTCCCCATGGCCTGATAGCCCACAAACACGATGCTGGCCCCGGGCCGCCACAGGTTGTGGCGCAGGTGGTGCTTGATGCGTCCGGCGTTGCACATGCCGCTGGCGGAGATGACCACGGCCGGACCGTCCAGATCGTTGATGGCCCGGGATTGGTCCGTGCTCTGGGTGAAACGCAGATTGGGCAGGGCCAGGGGATCTTCCCCCTGGTCGAGATAGGCCCGGGTCTGCTCATCCATATATTCGGGATGGCGGCGAAAAACCTCCGTGGCCTTGATGGCCAGGGGGCTGTCCACGAAAACCGGCATGTCCTCGGGAAGCTTTCCCTCCTTGCGCAGGAGGTGCAGGCAAAAAATGATCTCCTGGGTGCGCTCCACGGCGAAGGCCGGGATGATGACCTTTTCCCGCAGGCCGTAGCTGCGGGCGATGGCCTCGGCCAACTCGGCCCGGCTCTGGGTCTCGTTTTTATGGTTGCGGTCGCCGTAGGTGCCCTCCACAAACAGGTAGTCGGCATGGGCCACGGTGCTCGGATCGTTGACCAGAAGCTGGTTGGGGCGTCCCAGATCCCCGGAAAAGACCAGCTTGGTCTCCGTGCCGTTTTCCTTGATCCACAACTCCACGAAGGCCGACCCGAGGATGTGCCCGGCGTCGCTGAACCGGGCCGTTATCCCCTTGGCCGGGGAAAAATCCTGGCCGTAGGGCACGGGTTTCAAAAGCGGCATCACGGCCCGGGCGTCGGCCATGGTGTACAGGGGTTCGGCCCGTTTGCCGCCCCGGCGGCGGCTTGTGCGGTTTTTCCACTCGGCCTCGGATTCCTGGATGTGGGCGCTGTCGGCCAGCATGATCTCCAGCAGGTCGCGGGTGGGAGGGGTGACGTAGATGGGGCCGGAAAACCCGGTCTTGACCATGCGCGGCAAGAGCCCGGAATGGTCCATATGGGCGTGGGTGATGATGAAAAAATCCATCTCCCCGGGATGGTAGACGGAGGTGTCCAGGTTGCGCCGCTCGATGGCCTCGTTGCCCTGATGCAGGCCGCAGTCGATGGCGAAACGGCTTCCCGCCGCCTCAAGGGCGTGGCAGGAACCGGTGACGGTTCCGGCCGCTCCCAAGAATCTGATTTTCATTCCTGCTCCTTTGGGCCGCCGGGCGCCCCGCCCGGCGACTTGAAATGCATCCGCAATACAGGCACTATGCGCGGGCGCTCGGCCCTGGCGATTCTCTTTTATCCCAGGCGGCTTGAAATGAAAAGCCGCCGTCGCGACGCCGCGCCGCCCCCCCCCCGACAAGGAGAAGGCATGAACGGTTCCCGGCAGTATCTCATCGACGACCTGTCCATGAAGGAGTCCTGGCGGCTCTTTAAAATCATGGCCGAACTCGTGGACGGCTTCGATTCCTTAAGCGACATCGGCCCGGCCGTGTCCATCTTCGGCTCGGCCCGCATGACCCCCGACGAGCCCCTGTACCAACTGACGGAAAAGCTGGCCGGGCTTCTGGCCAAGACCGGATACACGGTCATCACCGGCGGCGGCCCGGGACTCATGGAGGCCGCCAACAAGGGGGCGGCCGCAGCCGGAGGCGCCTCCGTGGGCCTGCACATCCACCTGCCCTTCGAACAAAAATACAACCAGTACCTCAACCTGCGCTGCGACTTCCGCTACTTTTTCGTGCGCAAGGTGATGTTCGTGAAATACGCCATGGCCTATGTGGCCATGCCCGGCGGCTTCGGCACCCTGGATGAACTCTTCGAGGCGTTGGTGCTCATCCAGACCCACCGCATCAAGCCCTTCCCCATCATCCTCATGGGCTCGGACTACTGGGGCGGGCTCGTGGACTGGCTCAAAAAAGAGGTCATCACCCGCAAATTCCTGGGCGAAGAAGACCTGGACATGTTCCGCGTCTACGATACGCCTGAAGAGGTGGTGGCCTTCATCAAGCGCCACGTCATTCTCTGAGGTCCGGCATGGAGACGCGCCTGCGCATCCGGGACGCCGATCCCGGATCGAGCCTGGACGTGGTCCGGGAGCTTTTCCGGGAATACGCCGCCGCGTTGGGGTTCGGGCTGGAGTTCCAGGACTTCGAGGCGGAACTGGCCGGGCTGCCGGGGCGCTACGCCCCGCCCGGCGGATGCCTGCTGGTGGCCGAGGCCGGGGACGGCCCGGTGCGCTTCGGGGGCTGCGTGGCCCTGCGCGATCTGGGCTGCGGGGTGTGCGAGATGAAACGACTCTATGTGCGGCCCTGGTTCCGGGGCCAGGGATTGGGAAGACGGCTGGCGGAAACGGTCATCGCCCGGGCCAAAGACATGGACTATGCCCGCATGCGCCTGGACACCATCGTCACCATGGCCCAGGCCAACGGCCTGTACCAAAGCCTGGGATTTTCCCCCATCCCGGCCTACTGCCCAAATCCCATCCCGGGGGCCCTGTTTTACGAACTGCGCCTGACGCCCGCCGCCTGAGGGCCTGGGACATCCCCAAACGCCTCCGCAGGGTCGTCCGGCGCCCCCAATCCCGACAACAGATCGCTGACCTTCCTGGCCTTGGTGATCCCGAAACCGGGGAGCGCCGCCAGGTCTTCCAGGCTGGCCCGGCGCATGGCCTCCACCGTCCCGAAATGCGTAAACAACAGCTTCGCGGTCTTTGGGCCGACCCCGGGCAGGCTTGCCACCTCGCTTTTCAGGGCCGTCTTTTTGCGCGCCCGCCGTTGCCCGCCCAGACAGAAGGCATGGGCCGCATCGCGCAGGCGTTGCAGAAACAGCAACTCCTGGCTGCCCGGGGCCAGGTTCACGGGATTTTTGCGTCCCGGCAAAAACACCCGGTCTTCCATGTCCGCCGCACTGCGGCCGGACTTGACGATGGAGGCCAGGGGGAAAAGACCGGCCTGTCCGGCTTCCTGCATGGCCCGTTCCACGGCCCGGATCTGGCCCTTGCCGCCGTCGATGAGCAAGAGATCGGGAAACGGGGGGCCCGAGGCCAGACGCCTGGGCACAAAACTGGCCAGGGAGAGATAGTCGTCCGAGGCGCCCTGAAGCTCCGGAAAGGCGTAGAGGCGGTAATCGGATTTCTTGGGTCGGCCGTCCTCGAAGACCACGCACCCCACCCGGACATCCGCGCCGCCCAGATGGGAGACGTCCACGGTCTCGATGCGCCGGGGGGATTCCGCCAGATGCAGGGCCTTGGCCAGCCGGGCGGACATGGCCGCGAAATCCGCCTCCCGGCCCCGCTCGGCAAAGGCCCGGGCCGCGTTGACCTCGGCCAGTTCCATGAGCTTGCGCTCGTTTTTGCCGCGCGGCCCGGCCAGTTTGACCGGAGCGCCGCGCAGATCGGCCAGGGTCTCGGCCGCAAGCTCCCATCCGCCGTCGCCGTCCTCGCCGGGCATGGCAGGCGCGGATACGGCCGCCTCGGGCAAAAGGATGCGCGGCGGCACATAGCTCTCGGCACGGTAAAACTGTCCCAAAACGCCCCGCACGGCCTCGGCCGCATCGGCCGGGTCCAGGTTCGGCCAGTAGAAATCCCGCTTGTCCAAAAGCCGCCCCTGGCGCACGAAAAGGATGCTGGCCCCCAGTCCCCGGGGGACGTCCTCCAAGGCGTCGGGATCACCCTCGCCGGGTTTCGGGCTCCGTCCCGGCCCGGCGGACAGACCCAGCACGTCCAGATCCACCGGGTCCGGCAATACCGCCGCCTGCCCTTCCACGGTCTTTTTCACCGCCCGGACGAGGTCGCGCAGCTTGGCCGCCCGCTCGAAATCCAGATTCTCCGAGGCCGCCAGCATCTCCCGCTCCAGCCCGCGCAAAAGCTCGCCCGAACGGCCGGACAAGAAGGCCTCCACCCGGCGCACCAGCTCCATGTATTCGTCCCGGGGCACCTCGTTGACGCACGGGGCCAGACACTGGCCGATGTGCTGGAAAAGGCACGGCCTGATCCGGTTGGCCAAGGCCTTGTCGGAGCACTTGCGCAGGGGGAAGGCCCGGCCGATCTCCTTCCAGGTGCGCCGGGCGGCGGCGGCCGAGGTGAAGGGACCGAAATAGGCGCTCCCGTCGCGCTCCACCTTGCGGGTGAACGTCAGGCGCGGATAGGCGGCGTTTTTGTCGAGCTTGAAAAGGATGTACTGCTTGTCGTCCTTTAAAACCAAGTTGTAGCGCGGCCGGTGCTTTTTGATCAGGCTCGATTCGAGCAGAAGGGCCTCTTTCTCCGTGGCCGTCAAAAGCACGTCCACCGCCGCGATGCGGGCCACCAGGGCCTTGGTCTTGGGGGTGTGGCCGGTATCGGCCCGGAAATAGGAGGAAAGCCTGGAGCGCAGGCTTTTGGCCTTGCCCACATAGAGGATTTTCCCCTGCGCCCCCTTCATGAGGTAGACGCCCGGGGAGGCGGGAAAATCCGTGGGCTGGAAGTGAAAGGGCCGGGAGTTCATGGCCTTGGGCCGCGACTCCGGGGGGGCCTCACAACTGGTTGACGATGAGTTTTTTCCACAGGGAGTAGGCGTTCCGGGTGAGGTGGATGCCGTCTTCGGTGAAGTTGGGGCCGAGCTTGCCGTCGTCGGCCACAAATGCCGGATAAAGATCCAGATATCTCACGAACGAGTTGAATTTTTTACACATATCCGCCAACTTCCGGTTGACGGCCACGATGTCGTCGTTGTTGATGCGGGCCACCCGGGTGGGCAGGATGCTCTGCACATAGATCTTGGTGTAGGGGGATACTTCCTGAACGCGCCGGATCATCTTCTCGTAGTTCTCCACGATGCGCTGCCCGGCCCCGATCTCGTTGACCCCGATCATGAGGAACATCTTCTGGGGTTTGCGCTGGGCGATGGGCTCGATGCGCCCGAGCACGTCGGCGCTGGTGGAGCTGTCGATGCCCTGGACGTAGACGCGCTCCTGGCCATCGAAGATTTTGTAGTAGTCAAAGCCCCTGGTGAGGCTGTCCCCGCAAAAAACGATCTGGAGGGACAAAAGAAGGGGGACGACGGGATTCATCCGGCAGCGGCTCCCTGGGATGGCGTGGTGGAATGCATGGTCGTGGCGAATCCGGTCAGCCGGGTGGAGACTCCAGGGCCGGCTCCGGATTGGCCCGTGGAACATGCGTACGTCATGACAACAGCGTCAGTGGGGAAAGTATAGGTCGCCATGGCGGGCTGGTCAAGCCTGGGCCCCGGCCGACGTCATGCCTGCCGCGGCCCGGACGGGAAGGGCCGCCCTGGTCGCGGGAAAGGCGGCTACTTCTGGACCTTTTCCCAGTCCTTCATGAACGTCTCAAGCCCCTTGTCCGTCAGGGGATGCCGCGACAGCTCCCGGATGACCGCAAAGGGAATGGTGGCCACGTCCGCGCCGCACAGGGCGGCCTCCAGCACATGCAGGGGATGCCGCACGCTGGCCACCAGCACCTGGGCGCCGAAATCGTAATTTTTGAAGATGGCCACGATCTGCTCCACCACCTCCATGCCGTTTTGCGACAGGGCGTCCAGACGGCCCACGAAGGGGCTGACGTACGTAGCCCCGGCCTTGGCCGCCAAAAGCGCCTGAAGGGGGTGGAAGACCAGGGTCACGTTGGTGTCGATGGCCTGGGCGGTCAGTTCCTTCACCGCCGCCAGGCCCTCAAGGGTCATGGGGATCTTGACCACCACGTTGGGACCGATCTTCACCAGTTCGTTGGCCTCGGCGATCATCTCGGCCGCAGTCTGCCCGATGACCTCCAGGCTCACGGGACCGGGGGTCTCCCGGCAGATTTTTTCGGCCAGGGACCGCCACTCCCCGGATTCCCGGGAAAAAAGCGTCGGATTGGTGGTCACGCCGTCGATGAGCCCGTAGGCCCGGGCCTGGCGGATCTCGTCCAGGTTGGCGGTATCGAGAAAAAATTTCATGGCATGTCCTTGCCCGGTTTGGGGGGCGCGTCAGAAGGATGTCCGGGGAGGCGCCGATACGGCTTCGGCCGGTGTTCCGGCGCGGCATCCCGGCATGTGGCGCGGACGCCGCATCGTTTCCGGCCCGTGAACAGGGATCGGCCTAGGCCACGGGCAGCCGTACGGCGTATGCCGGAGAAATATGTCCACCCCGTGTCACGAGGCGTCCTTTTTGGCGTCTCCGGGCTCGGACCCGGCGGCCGCCGTGTCGCCCTGCAGCATCTTTACGTATTTCTCCCGGCATTCATAGCTGCAAAAGTAATGCACCTTGTCGCCCTCACGCACCCGGATGTCTCCGTCCTTGGACACAAAGGCCCCGCACATGGGATCCTTGACCATCTCTCCGGTGACCAGCAGGCTTTCCTTGTCCTCTTTTTCCTGGGCTTTCTTGCGCTTCTTGTCCCCGGTAAAAAGCTTCCACAGAATAAACCCGGCCAGGATGAGGATGAGCCATCTATACATAATACCTTCCTTTTCGTTTCGAAAAAAGACCTCTCACGGACCCTGGAATATGCTATTGCCCTCGATTTTGAAAGGGATTTTCGCAAGCGCCGCGCCGATCCCCTCCCCGTCCGGAAAGACCAGGGCCGGGGCGATGTCGCCAAGGGGAACCAGCACGAAGGCCCGTTGGCGCATGCGCGGATGGGGCAGGGTCAAGACGTCCGTGTCGCGAAGCATAGTCCCGAAAAGCAGTAGGTCCAGATCAATGGGCCGGGGACCGAACCGCTCCCGGACGCCTTCCGGGGGGCGGCCCATGGCCGCCTCCACGTCCTTTAGCGCGCAAAGAAGCGATTCCGGGGTCCAGGCGGGACCAAGCTCCAGGGCCGCCGCCCGGTTGTGGAACCAGGGCTGGTCGGCCCTGTCCTGGGGCTCGGTGACATAGCACGGGGAAACCGCCGCGACACGCAGGCCGGGCAGCTCCCCCAGTCGGCGAAGGGCCTCGCCCAGGGCCGCCCGGGCGTCGCCCTGGTTGGCCCCCAGCCCCACGTAGGCGGTTACAGGCTGGCGATCCGTGACAGGGCCTCCTCAAGGCGCTCTATGCCCACCGTCAGGGCGATGCGGAAAAAGCCCTCGCCGGGCGCGCCGAAACCGTTGCCCGGGGTGACCACCACGCCGGTGTTTTTGAGCACCCGGGACACGAATCCGGCCGAGGTTTCGCCCGCCGGGACGCGGCACCACAGATAGAAGGAGGCGTCGGGCGTGCGGCAGTCAAGCCCCATCTTGCGCAGGGCGGGAACGGCGATGTCCCGGCGTTTTTTATAGATGGCCCGAAACGAGGCGGCGTACGGTTCGCCCTGGGTCAGAGCCGCCACCCCGGCCTCCTGCACGGCCTGGAAAATGCCCGAGTCCACGTTTTCCTTGATTTTCCCCAGGCCTTTGACCAGACTTTCATTGCCCACGGCCATGCCGATGCGCCAGCCGGTCATGTTGTAGGTCTTGGACAGGCTGTGGAACTCGATGGCCACGTCCTTGGCCCCGGGAATCTCGAAGATGGACAGGGGCTTTTTGGCGTCGTCGAAGTACATCTCGGTGTAGGCCGCGTCGGACACCAGGATGGTCCCGGTGTCCCTGGCCTTTTTCACCAGCTTCTCGTAGAACTCGCGGGGAGCCGTGGCCCCGGTGGGGTTATTGGGATAGTTGACGAAGATGATCTTGGCCCGGTCCCACTGCGCGTCGGAGACGGCGTCCAGGTCCGGCAGAAAGTCGTTGTCCGGGGTCAGGGGCAACGTCAGCGACTCCCCCCCGGCGAATCCCGTGGCCACCGGATAGACCGGATAGTTGGGCGAGGCGATAAGCGCCAGATCCCCGGGATTGATGAAGGCCAGGGGAAAATGGGCGATGCCCTCCTTGGACCCGATGAGGCTGACCACCTCGTTGTCCGGGTCCAGGTCCACGCCGAAACGGGTCTTGTACCAGTCGGCCACGGCCTTGCGGAAGGACAGAAGACCCGTATACGAGGGGTATTGATGGTTTTCCGGCTTTTTGGCCGAGGCGTGCAGGGCCTCGATGATGAAATCCGGGGTGGGCAGGTCCGGATCGCCGATGCCCAGGGAGATGATGTCCATGCCCTGGCTTTTCACCTCCGCCTTGAGCCGGTCGATTTCAGCAAAGAGATATGGGGGAAGTTTGGCCACGCGGTCGGCGAGTCGAAACTGGGTCATGCGGTTGCTCCTTTCCAGCGGGATGTCGCGGCCGCCTGTGGAACCAAACGAAAGCCAGCGGCGCGGTGTGGGTTCATAAAAAGAGGTGGCGTCCCGTGTCAATGAAAAGGCGGCCCGGGCCGCACGGCCCTCCCCCGCCGCACCATGCGCAGGCCCCCGTCGTCCATCCCATGGTGGACCGCTACCTGGAGCATCTCCTGATCGTGAAGGGCCTTTCCGAAAACAGCCTGTCCGCCTATTCCCTGGACCTGGACGTTTTCCAGCGGTTTCTGACCGAACGCGGCGGCGACATCGAGGCCGTCACCGACGAGACGATCTTTCTCTATCTGCTGCATCTGCGGCAACGCGGCCTGTCCAGCCGGTCCATGGCCCGGCGCCTCTCGGCCCTGCGCGGATTCTTCGCCTTCGCCGTGGACGAGGGCCTGCTTGCCGAAAGCCCGGCCGCCCTGGTGGAGAGCCCCAAACTGCCGCGCCTGCTGCCCGACGTTCTGACCACGGACGAGGTCGCGGGGCTTTTGGCCGCGCCGGACGTGGACACCCCCCTGGGATTTCGGGACAAGGCCATGCTGGAGCTGCTCTATGCCGCCGGGCTGCGGGTTTCGGAACTGGTGACCCTGACGCCGCTTGATTTCGACGCCCAGACCGGGCTTTTAAAAATCTTCGGCAAGGGCTCCAAGGAACGCCTGGTGCCCATCCACTATCTGGCCCAGGACATCTGCATCCGCTACCTGCAAAGCGTGCGCGGAGCCTTCAAGCCCGTGGAGCACTTTTTCTTCCTCAACCGCTCGGGCAAGGGCCTGACCCGCCAGGGGGTCTGGAAGCTCATCAAACGTTACGCCCTCCAGGCGGGCATCACCAAGGACATCAGCCCCCACAGCCTGCGCCATTCCTTCGCCACCCACCTGCTCGAAGGCGGCGCGGACCTGCGCACCGTGCAGATCCTGCTTGGCCACGCGGACATCAGCGCCACGGAAATCTATACCCATGTCCAGTCCAAGCGGCTGCTGGCGGTCCATGAGGCCTACCATCCACGCTCCCGGCTGGGCGGAAAAAAATGAACGCCACTCCCGAAAAAAACATGCCCCAGGACATCCCGGCGCCCACCATCGTCATCACCGGCCACACCAACGCCGACTTCGACTGCCTGGCGGCCATCGTGGCCGCCGGTAAGCTCTATCCCGGCGCGACGCTCATTTTTCCCGGCAGCCAGGAAAAAAACCTGCGCCACTTTTTCATCCAAAGCGCAACGTACCTTTATAATTTCAAAAATTTCAAGGATATCGACCCAAGCCACGTGACCACCCTGGTCATGGTGGACACCCGCCAAAAAAACCGCGTGCCCCATGTGGCCCCGCTTTTCGACAAGCCGGACCTCGTCATCCACTGCTACGACCACCACCCCGACTCCGACGACGACGTGGCCCCGGCCGTCTCCCTGATCAAACCCTGGGGCTCCACGGCGGGCATCCTGGTCAAGGAGATCCGCGACCGGGGCCTGGCCGTAACCCCTGACGAAGCCACCATCATGGGCCTTGGCATCTATGAGGACACGGGCTCGTTCACCTTCAGCTCCACCACCGAGCACGACCTGGCGGCCGCCGCCTGGCTGCGGGCCTCGGGCATGGACGTCAACGTCATCGCCGACCTCATGACCCGGGAACTGAGCAGCGAACAAATCACCATCATGAGCGGGCTCATCGAATCCGCCGCCACCCACGACATCAACGGCGTGGAGGTCGTGGTGGCCGAGGCGTTTTGCGAACGCTACGTGGGGGACTTTGCGCTTTTGGTCCACAAGTTTCTGGACATGGAGAACATCCGGGTGCTCTTCGCCCTGGGCATGATGAACGACCGGGTGCATCTGGTGGCCCGCTCCCGCAGCCCCGACGTGGACGTGGGCCGCATCTGCGCCTCCCTTGGCGGCGGCGGACACGCCTACGCGGCCTCGGCCGCAATCAAGAACAAGACCATGACCCAGGTCAAGGAGGAGCTCTTCGCCCTGCTCTATTCCCAGATCAATCCCCAGATACGCATCCGCCAGCTCATGAGCCGACCGGCCATCAGCGTGGCCGCCAACGAACGCATCGCCCAGGCCGCCGAGATCATGACCCGCTACGGCCTTAAAGCCCTGCCCGTGGTCAAGCCGGACACCAAGACCTGCGTGGGCGTCCTGGAGCACGACATCATGGACAAGGCCGTCAAGCA
>NZ_JAZHDB010000109.1:0-20189 GCF_036584575.1 Desulfolutivibrio sp. | reverse complement strand
GGCGTGGTGTTCGCCAGCCTCATCTGCCAGTACATCTCCCCGATGATCATGAAAAAAGTCGCGGCCGTAGGCTTTGTGGTCATGGGTACGCTCATCTACTTCGACAAACTGTGAGGCGGACATGGAAGACGACGTCCTGACCCTGGATCTGCGGGACAAATGCTGAGGGCTTGGCATGGAGATAGGTTGGTATCTCCGCTTATCCCGAAGTAAAAGGCTAGAGTTTTTAACGAAAAAAGACGCTCTGGCGATCCTGGAAGATCAGGTGGCCACGGTGTCCGGCTGGAAGCTTGCCGTGACCGAGGCCGAGGATCATCTGGTGGGGGTCTTTACACGCGACTGAGGCCGGGCCGCCCATGACGTCGTGGTTATTCTTCCCGCCTGCCCGAATCCTGGGAGGCCCACATGATCAGGTGGTAGCCCCGGGAACCGATATTCTGGACGATCTCCTGGTATTTCGAGGCGATGGCTGGCGTTTCATCCTCTTTTCCCCGTGACATGCGCAAGAACTTGACCTTGCCCAGTTCTTCCCGAATCCCTTCTGGAATGGCGTCAAGCCCGTCTCGCTCCCGCAAGAACAGATAGGTGGTGGGATTTTTCCGGCTTTGGTGAATGGCGAACTGCATGGCGTGCTCCAGGCCTATTCCTTGCCCGTTGCGTCGTCGCGCGGCGCAACGGAATCCTGGGTGACGAAATGGCCCAATTCGGCCTGTCCGTCGCCGGTCAGGACGGCGGTGGAATCGGTTTCCGTGCTCCCCGTGACCTTGGCCCGGCCAACGGTCAGACCGGCCTCGTTTTGCACGCATACCAAAGCGCCCGGCAAAACCCCGTGATCCCTCCCCAGCCCGAACGATATCTGGAGCCCCTCGGGGGAGCGCTTGATCATATATATTTCGGCTTTTCCTCTTGCGGCCATGTCCCGCTCCATTTTTTTGGCAAGAAAAAAGACCGTTAATCCGCACAGTATCGCCAGCGGCAAAAGACCGGCGGCGGCGGCGTACGGATGAAATCCCACATAGCGCATGACATAGGCGGCGGCGTTGACGCGCTTGCTTGGCGCATCGGGATAGACCCGGAAAGTGAAGGTCAGCGAGGGGTGAGGTTTCTTCTCCTTTTCCCCGCGCACGGTCACCGTGTACTTTCCGGCTGCAGCGTTTTCCGCCGCAGTGGCCTCTCCCTTCCACATGAATCCGCCCATCCAGAACCCCTTGTATGTCGATTCGGGGCGAAACTGTATGGTCTCCTGCGGTCCTTCAATGATCAGGTCTTTGATCTCTGCTGTGTCCGGGGGCATGGGGCCGTTTACCACCATGGATTCTCCCGGTATCAAATCGAAGGTGTTGAATTCCTGCCGCAGTTGCGCGGTCAGTCCGTCAAGGACGCACAAGAGGATGATGGCCATGCAGAGCCCACCGATCCGGCTCGCAACGTTCCGCAGGGTTTCAACCGTTTTCTCATTCATGATTGTGCTGATTCCACCTGGGGCTGTTTTTCGCGTAAAAGACGCATGGAAACATACCCTGCGATCATGGTGGGCACAAGCATGGAAAAGAAGCTTTTCATGAACGTGGGGGTAAACACGTCGGGGTTGGCATTGGCCAGATACATGGCCACGCACAGCTCGGCGAGGATCAGGACATCCACTGTGATCACGGCGATTTTCTGCCTGGTGTTGAGTTCGCGTGCGGGAAGCTTGTTTTCGTCGCTCATGGCGTCCTCCGTTTTGTTTCCCTGTGTGTGGTCCGCCCGGCCTGGCCACTATGGCCGGGCGGACCTATTCGAGGGAGGGTTACTTCTTGAAGATGTCAGTCTTGCTGATGTTCATGAAACGCAGGGCCTTGCCGTCTTCCTTGTAGTAGATGCGCACTTCGTCGCCCGCATCCCACTCGGCGTCGGGGTACTTCATGAATTCCTCGCCCACCTGCACCACCACGTACAGCTTCTGGCGGCCGGAATAGATGGTGACAGTCTTCTTGTCCTTGTCCACGGCGGGCAGCTTCTTGTCCTTGACCAGGGGATCGGCGCGACCCACGCCGTCCTTTTTCTCGATCAGCTTGAACGGGACATGCACGAAGTTCTGAATGGCCCCGTCGTAGAAGGTGATCTCGCTCTTTTCCATGTCCAGCTTCATCCGTCCGCCAGCCTTGGGCTCGGGACCCATTTCATTGGGATCCGTGGGCAGGCTGTAGGTCAGAGGCGGCAGATACGAATAGTCCGGGTTGCGCGTGTCTATCTTCTTGTCACGGATGATCGTGACCATCTTTTTTTCCTTGTCGAAAGCCACAACCCGTCCCTGATCCACCTTGCCGTACTCTCCGCAGCCCAGGATGAACATCACCGGGAGGGCGAGGAGCAGGTTCAACCACATGCGTCTCATGGATTCCTCCTTGTCGCTTCTTTGTTATCCGCGTTTCGCCGTCCCGCTAGCCCCGGGCCTTCTTGGCCGCGATTTCCCGCTTGGCGCCCTGCACCATCTTGATGGTGATGTAGGCCGACAGGGCCACTACCAGACCGTTGATCAGGAAGGTCGCCATGATGTCCGTGGCCGCCTTCGCTTCCGGATAGTAGTTGGGAATGAGCTTCAGGATGATGGAGATGATGCAGCCGATGACCGCCAGTCCGAAGGCGATGCGGATGCCGTAGCCCTTGATGTACTTGGTGGCCACGGAGCCGACCTGGGCGCCCATCGCGGCGCCGATCAGCATGATGATGGCCGCCACGAGCTCGGTGCGGCCCTTATAGGTGTAGGAGCCCGCGCCATACAGACCGGAGATCATGACTTCAAAGAGGTCGGTGCCGACGGCCACGTGGGTCGGGCAGCCAAGGAGATAAATCAGGGCGGGCATGCGGATAAGCCCGCCGCCGATGCCCAGGATGCCGGCCAGCCAGCCAGTCAAAAACGACACGAAGATGGGCAGCCAGGCCGAGCAGTAGATGCCCGCGACGTTCAAATGCACCATGGGCGGGATCTTGATCTTGTGCAGGGTCTTATGCCACTCGATGCCCGTGGCCAGCTTGTCCACTTCCTGTCCGGCGGCGGCGGCGGCGCGCTGCTTGGCTCGGCGCTTGGCCACGTCATGAAAGACCATCCAGGCGATGAAGACCAAAAGGACGAGGTAGATGTAGCGGACGACCTTGTCCACGCTGCCTATCCGTTCCAGCCACATGATCATCTGGGCGCCGACTTCGAAGCCGACCACTGTGCCCACAAGCATGATCATGCCGAGCTTGTAGTCCACGTTGCCGAACTTGCCGTGCCGCATGGTGGAAATCAGCGATTTTCCAGCCATGTGCGCGATGTCCGTGCCGATGGCGAAGGCCATGGGGAATCCCAGGATGTTGAGGCCAGGCGTGACCATCCACGCCCCGCCCATCCCGAAGAAGCCGCCGATGATGCCCACGCCCACGCCGAGGATAATAAGCCCCGGCCAGAATATGGTCACGCCCGAGATGGGCATGAGGATGTATAACCAGTCCATTCTGTTGCTCCTTTCCTCTTGTTCTCTCGTTTCCAAATTGGTTTGGCTTCAGGCCGCGCCGTAGTGGAGGACGGGCTATCGGCCTAGTGCTCCGCCAGATCGCGGTGCTTGAGGTCGATGCCGACGAAATGCATCACGATGTCCGCCAACACACCGAAGATCACGCCCACGGTGGGGATGATGATGATGGTCAGGATCGTGAAATAGAGGTGGCTCTCGTTGTACAGATTGGACCACCAGGCCATGACGCCGGACAACTTGCGGGTGTCGGCCACAATGACGATGCCCGCGCCGCCGCCCCCGGCCGCGAACGCAGCCATGGGCATGAGCAGGAACATTGCCGTCACCGCCACGATCATCTTTTTCCACAATGCCTTCATGGAACTCTCCTCCTTGGGGATTGCAAACCAAACGCCTACCGCACCACCAAAACCGAGCACGGAGCATGCGCCACCACCTTGGAGGCCACGCTGCCGATAAGGAACCGGTCCAGGCCCTTCTTGGTCCGGCTGCCCAGCACCAGAAGGTCAATTTTATTGTCCTCGGCCACCTTGACGATCAGGTCGGCCGGGGACACGCCCTGCTCCAGAAGTATCTTGGCCTCAATGCCCAGGGCCTTGGCCCTGGCCGCATAATCCGCCACAGCGACCTTCGCGGCGGCCAGGCACTTCTCCGAAATGCTGGCCGACTCGCCCAGATAGTCGCCGATGTCCATGAAATCCTCGGCCACCACCAGGATGGACAGTTCGCCGCCGCACATCTTGGCCTGCTGCGCCGCTTTCTCCAAAATGCCCACTGCGTGTTTGGATTGGTCGAGTGCCGCCATGATCTTCATCGTAAGCCCCTCCTGTATGAGTTTTTCCCGCCACCCGCTGGCGCGGATCACAAACGCTGCCCCTTCATAAGCAACCTCCGTGCCACTTTTTTCACAATGCTGATTTTACTCACTTTTAATAACGCCAAAGAAATCCCGCTTGACAATCACGCCGGTTCTTGCGCAACAAGATCATGGCTTGGCGCAAACCGCGCCCGCGGTGAAACCGGCCATCTCCCGAAATACCGGGGAGTTCGAAAAACGCGCCAAAGGAGGCGCCCCCCATGCGCTTTCTGCGATATGAGGATAATGAAACCGCCGCCCAGGCTTCGGCCTTTCTCTCCGACTGGAGCATCAGAAAAAAACTCCTGGTGACCATGATCCCGGCCGTGGTGTGCATCCTGGTGGTCACCGGCTATGCCAGCCATCTCCTTTTCACCCACTATTTCTCCATCGCCCTGGAGCGTAACGCCATCGTCCTGACCATGGCCCAGGCCCACGAAATCGAAGCCCTGTTCGCCACCTGCCGCAACGAGCTGTCCATCCTGGCCACAAGGCGCCTGGACAAGGCCTCGCTGGCCGAGTTCCTCAAAAGCCGCAACTCGGTCTACGGCGGACGCTATCGGGAGGTGGTCTTTGCCGGGGTGGACCCCCGGGAACAGATCTATCTGCTCTGCAATCGGGGCGAGATCGCGGACATCCCCGTGGAATCGGCGGCGCTCATGAAAAACAGCCCCCTGATCATTCCCAAGCGGGCCGGGGAGATGCGGCCCGGGGACGTCCTGCCAAGCGGCCCCATCGACCTGTTTTTCCCGCCCACGGTCAGCCTGCCGGGCGTGGGCAACCTGAGCCTGAGCGTCTTTCGATTCATCACCCCGGTGGTCAACGCGGACGGCGCCCTGCGCGGCTATCTGGTCCTGTCCCTGGACGCCCATGCCGCGCGCAACATCCTGTCGCTTTTCACCTCGTCCAAATCGCCTCTCTACGGATTCCCGCGGGCCGCCGAGAACCGCTACAGCTTTTATTTCGACGACAAGGGCTGGATTCTCTTTCAATCCGAAAACGCGGATGAGCAGGAAAAGGAACTCTCCGTGGAGTTGGCCAGGTCCGGGCTCACCGGGGACCAGGGCCGCACCGGTTTCGAGACCGGGTTCCGGCCATCCCAGCAACACCAGGAATACTGGCGGATGATGGAGGAGGTTCGCGCCGGGCGCTCCGGGCTGGGCAGCGCCTTTGCGGCGTTTTTCAACTCCAAATCCGTGGCCAGCGAACAGTTTCTCGGGTTTGCCCCGGTACGTTTCCCGGTGAAGGCCAACGACCCCGGCGAGGTGATCGGCGGCATCATCTACGTGGATCGCAGCCTGCTGCCCCGGGCCGCCGAATTCGGCCAGTTCAACGTCATGTTCGGCATCGGCGTAGCCTCCATGCTGGCCGTCTCGCTGCTCATTTATTTCCTGAGCCGGATCATCACCCGTCCCATCCTGCGGCTGGCCACCGAGGTCACGGCCATGCACGCCGAAGGACGGCTGCGGCGCATGGAGCTCCCCGAAAGCGACCACGAGACCTCGGTGCTCAAACGGTCCATCAATGATCTGATCGCCTCGCTCTCCGCCAAGGACCAGGAGATACGGCGCAAAGAGGAATACCTGCGCACCGTGCAGGCCAGGGAGACCGTGCGCCTGGACGGCGGAAGCGCCCTGGTCGCCAAGGCGGGCGACATCTTGGGGGCCAGCCCCCCGATTTCCACCCTCTTGTCGCTGATCACCAAGACCGCCGCTGCCGACGCCGACGTGCTGGTGGTGGGTGAGACGGGCACGGGCAAGGAACTGACGGCCGAGGCCATCCACAAGCAAAGCGCCAGATCCGGCAAGCCCTTCATCTCCATCAACTGCGGCGCGCTGGATGAAAATCTGCTCATGGACGCCATCTTCGGCCACGTCAAAGGCGCCTTCTCCGAGGCCAAGTCCGACCGCAAGGGGGCCTTTCTGGCCGCCGACGGCGGCACCCTGCACCTGGACGAAATCGGCAACGCCTCGGTCAAGGTCCAGCAATCCCTGCTGCGCGCCCTGTCCGTGCGCCGCATCCGGCCCCTGGGCAGCGATGCGGAGATCGATTTCGACGCCCGGGTCATCGCGGCCACCAACGTCAATCTGAAGGAGAAGGTCCAAAAGGGCGAATTTCGGGAAGATCTGTATTACCGGCTCCAGGTGTTGACCATTTCCACCCCCCCCCTGCGCGAACGTATGGAGGACATTCCCCTCCTGGCCGGACACTTCCTGCGCCAGGCCGCCGGATTCACGGGCAAGGGCGAGGCCCACTTAAGCCGGGGCGCCCTGGAAAAACTCATGCGCCACGACTGGCCGGGAAACGTGCGAGAACTCAAAAACTGCCTGACCAGGGCCGTGGCCCTGGCCGAACGCGAGGTCATCTACGCCGAGGACATCAAGTTCGGGGACGAATGCCCGCGCCTTTTGCCCGATGATGTGGAGGAGACCGCCGCCCCCGGCGTTTTCGCCGCAGACGCGCCAACCAGCAGGCACGACGCCTTCCCGGCCGGGAGAACCGACCCGCCCCCCCCGGAGGCCGTGAAGCCGCGACCGGCCACCCCGTCACACCGCGCCGGACGGCCTCCGGAGCCGGTTCCCGGGGCGAGTTCCTCCGCACCGGGGCTCAACCCCAGACAACGCAAGGCCCTGGCCGCCCTGGCCCACCTTGCAGCCATCAGCAGACAGGACTATCAGGAGGCGGCCGGATCGGACGTTCCGGATCGCACCGCCCAGCATGATCTCAAGGAATTGGTGGAAAAAGGTTTTTTGCATAAATCCGGCCGGGGCCCCTCCACCCGCTATCATCCGGCGCGGGGGCTCACGGAGCTTACGTGAAATGCGCAAGCCGCTTTTTCCCGCCGCCGCAAGATGAATTGCGCAAATATGGCGCAACACATCCGCCAAAATAGCGCAAAAACCATCTCGGCGGGATCACGGACGTCCTGGGGTTTTGGTTCTT
This sequence comes from Desulfolutivibrio sp., assembly GCF_036584575.1. Lineage (NCBI taxonomy): Bacteria > Pseudomonadati > Thermodesulfobacteriota > Desulfovibrionia > Desulfovibrionales > Desulfovibrionaceae > Desulfolutivibrio > Desulfolutivibrio sp. The sequence goes on along the minus strand of NZ_JAZHDB010000109.1, from coordinate 12,890 downwards.
TTCCAGGTTTCCATCACACCGGTTTGCAAGGAGAACGCGGCGTGAGGCATGATTATCCCCGGCCTTTCGGGCAGGCTGCGACACGGCCCGGACTGATTGCGGCCATCCTGGCGCTTGTCGCAACGCTTTGCTCCCCGGGGTGCGCCTTTTTTTCGTCGACGCCCGGGCAAAAATCCCTTGGGGACTCTCTCGGGGCCAGGGTCGCGGACACGGCCCGCTCCCAGATCGGCGCCCGCTACCGCTACGGCGGCGACACCCCGGGACAGGGCTTCGACTGCTCTGGGCTTGTGCAGTGGGCCTTTGCCCAGAACGGATTGCGCGTGCCGAGAACGGTCAGCGACCAGAGCCTGACCGGCCGCCAGGTGCGATCCTCGGAGCTGCTTCCGGGGGATCTGGTGTTTTTCAACACCTCGTTTAAACGCACGGAGTTGCATGTGGGCATCGCCACGTCCCCGGGATATTTCGTGCATAGCCCCAGTTCCGGCGGGCGGGTGCGCGAGGCCCGCCTGTCCGATCCCTACTGGACCTCGGTCTTTTCCAAGGCCCGGCGCGTCATCCCCTGACCACCCCCCGCCCCCGTTTCCGTTTTGACATTGCGGGCCAAAAGGGCGTATGTTTTTCCGTAGAATCCGGATCGTCCCGCCTGATGCAGGGACGAGGCGCGCCCCCCGGGAATTCCCCATGGAGAACGCCATGGATGCATCCCCCACCGGCCTCCCCCCCCCACGCATCGGGCCGCGCCACGGCGCCCTCCGGCGGGCATCCGGCGCGATTTTTCCCTTGTGGCGGCATGTCGCCGCCTTCTTCCTGCTCCTGTGGGCGACACCCCTCGCCTTCCCCGTCCCGGGCTTGGCCGACATCACCCTGCCCATCGGCTTCGTCATCGGCCTGACCGGACCCGGCGCGCCCGACGATTCGGACATCTGGGACGGGGCGCTTCTGGCCGTGGAGGAGATCAACGCCGCCGCGCCAGGCGGTCTGCACATCGTCATGACCGCCCACGACACCCGGGGCACGCCGATTATGGCCAAATCCGCCACCAAGCAGGCCATCGCCGCCGGCGCCGCCATCCTGCTCGCCCCGTCCTACAGCTCCCAGGCCCTGGAGGCCGCCAAGGTCGCCCAGGGGGCGGGCATCCCCATCATCTCGGTCATCGCCACCCATCCGGGCATTACGGCCGTCGGCGACAAGGTGTTTCGGATCTGCTTCGACGACAACGACCAGGCCGACGTCATGGCAACCTTCGCCCGCCGGGATCTTGCCGCCGCCACGGCGGTCATCCTCACGGACGTGACCAGCGCCTATGCATTGGCCATGGCCGACGCCTTTCGGAAGCGGTTCCTCGACCTGGGTGGACGGGTGATGGCCGAAATCGAATACAAAATGCAGCAGCGCCATTTTGACGAGGTGGTGAAGCAGGCGGCGCGGGCCAAGGCCGACGTGCTGTTCATGCCCGGCTACTGGCTGGACGCCTCCATCATGATCAAGCAGATGCACGGGGAGGGACTGGGCGCCATCCCCCTGGCCGGGGACGGATGGGGGAGTTCGCAGTTCGAAAATCTCAGGGGCGAGTTGCCCAGACGGGGCTATTATACGGATCATTGGGCCGCATTCATGACCGACGAAATTTCGCGCCGATTCTCCACGGCCTACGCCGCCCGGTTCGGACGCCAGCCCGTGGCCGGATCGGCCCTGGCCTACGATGCTGTACACATGGCGGCCCTGGCCGCCATGACCGTCGGCCACGCACAGCCCCAGGCCCTGGCCCTGGCCCTCGCGAACATGCGCGACGTCCAAGGTGTCACGGGCGTGTTGACCTTCGTCCCGGAGGGAACCATCAAAAAAAGCGTCCACATCATGAAAATCCAAAACGGCAAGGCCAGCCTGCTGCGAACCGTCATCCCGGAGGCGTCGCCACATGTCCCGCATGCGCAGGAGTAAACAGCCCGCAGCCAGGGGGCGTGCGGCCCGCGCCGCCCTGGACCGCCGCCTGCCGTGGCTTGTGGTCCTTTGCCTTGTGACGGCGCTCGGACCGGGATTGGACTGTCCGCGCCTTGCCGAGTCCGCCCAAGACCCCGTGCGCATCGCGGCCATCTACGCCGAGTCCGGCGAGGCCTCCGTGGGCACGGCCAAACAGGATTTTCGCGGCGCGGCCCTGGCCGTGGAGGCCATCAACGCCTCGGGCGGGCTTTTGGGACGCCGGGTGGAGCTTGTCGCCTTCGACAACCTCAGCACGCCGCTGGGCGCCCGCCACGCCGCCCTCCAGGCGGTCGAGGCAGGCGTGTCGGCCGTTGTCGGCGGCCCATGGAGCGGCATGGCCACGGCCATGGCCGAGGTCTGTCAGCAGGCCCGGACGCCGTTTGTCACCTCCATCGCCACCCACCCGGGCGTGACCCGAACCGGCGAATGGATCTTCCGCGTCTGCTACACCGACGACCAACAGGGCGAACTGCTGGCCCGCTTCGCCCGGTTCGGGCTGTCCGCCGCGACCGCCGCCGTCCTGGTCAATGTCGGAAGCTCCTACAGCCAGGGTCTGGCCGAGACCTTTTCCCAGGCGTTCACCGCCGCTGGAGGCCGGATCGTCTGCGAGCAGAGCTTCAAATCCAACGACACGGACTATTCCGGCGAGCTTGCGACGGTCGCCGCAGCAACTCCGGATGTGGTCTTTTTGCCAAGCTACGCCATGGAGTCCGGGCACATCGTGCGCCAGGCCGCATCCATGGGCATCACCGTCCCCTTCCTGGGGGGCGACGGATGGGGGCCGACCATGATCGAAACCGGGAGAGGGGCCGTCAACGGACACTTTTATACCACCCATTGGCATCCGGACGCCCCCGTCGCCGCCGGGAAGGACATCGCCCAGGCCTACCTGAAGGCCCACGGCCTCGCTTTGGTCCAACCCGACGCCATTTTGGCCTACGACGCGGTCATGGTGCTGGCCGACGCCATCCGCCGGGCGGGCAGCCTGGACCGCAACGCAATCCGGGGGGCCTTGGAAAAGACACGGGATTTCCCCGGCGGCACAGGGACCATCACCTTCGACGCCGACCGCAACCCCATGGGCAAGGAGGTCAGCATCCTGCGTTTCGAAAACGGTCGGACCATCTTTTTCACCTCGTTCCGGTGAGGCCGCCGCCCATGCCCCAACTCTTCGCCTTGCCCCTGCGCTCCAAGATCAATCTGGCCATCCTGCTTACGTTTACGGTGGTGGCCGTGATCTCGGGATTTTTTATATCCTTCCACGCCGCGAACAGGCGCCAGGTCGCCCTGGACCATATCCAGGTTCTGCTGCAAAGCGTGGTGGCCCAGCGCTACGAATCCCTGGCCAACGAGATCTTCGCCCGCCAGGATCGGGCCGTGGCCGCCACCCTGAGGGAGATGATCAAGGTCCGGGACGTACGCGGCGCGGCCGTCTATCTCCCGGACGGGTCGGTCTTCGGCCTAGCCGGGCAGGAGACCGGCGAGCCCTTATCGCCGCAGGACCGGGCCAGGCTGGCCGCCGGGCCGCGGTTTTTCAACGCCGTGATCGGCGGCAATCGCGTCCTGTGCTATGCCGAGGCCATTTCCATGATCGGCGAGGATGTGGGCTACGTGCGCATTGCCTATTCCCCGGAGAACCTGGACCGCCAGGGACGGATCATGGTCATGCTTTTCATTGCGGCCCTGGCCGTCAACCTCGTGGTCATGCTGGGGCTTCTGCACGGGCTGCTGCGCCGGGCGGTGCTTGGGCCGGTGAACCTGTTGCGCGGGGCCATGGAACGGGTACGGGGGGGACATCCCGGCGAAACCGTGGAATTGGACACCGGCGACGAAATCGGCGGCATGGCCGGGGCCTTCAACGCCATGTCCCTGACGCTTAAGGAAAACGCCGCACGCATCGAGGCCGGAAGCAAACAGATCGAGGAGGCCAACCGGACCCTGGAGGCCAAGGTCCGCCAGCGCACCACAGATCTGGAATCGGCCAACGCCCGGCTCACCGACGAGATCCTGGAGCGGGAACGGGCCCGGGCCGAAAGCGCCCGTCTGCTCGATCTGCTCACGGCCACCATCGAGTCCACGGCCGAGGGCATCCTGGTGGTGGACACCAACCGGGACATCGTGGCCGTCAATCACCGGTTCCTCGAACTTTTCGGCCTTTCCCGCGACTGGTCCCTGCTGCCCACCCCCGAGGCCCGTCTGGCCGCCACCGCCGACCAGGCCAAAGACCCGGCGGCCTTTTCCTCCCGCATCAACGAGTTGCTCGACAATCTGACCCTGGAGGCCGTGGATGTGGTGGAGATGGCCGACGGCAGGCTGCTGGAGCGCCGGGCCAGAACCTACCGCATGGGCGGGCGGGTGTGCGGGCGCCTGTACACCTATCTGGACGTGACCGTACGCACCCTGGCCGAAAAGCATCTGCGCGACGCCGTATCCGAACTCGAGGCCATCGTGGAGAACACCCTGGTGGGCATTGCGCTCATCCAAAACGGCGTGTGCCGCAAGATCAACCGCCGGGGGGCGGAGATCCTGGGCTATCTCCCCGAGGAACTGACCGGAAGGCGCCTCTCCGATATTTATACATCCGCCGTGGGCGGTGCGGAGTTCGAGGCCCGCTATCAACACGCGTTGCGCTGCGACGGGGCCTACCGAAGCGAAGAGGATGTCCGCCTCAAAGACGGCGGCGCCGGCTGGGTGCGCATCTACGCCAAGCCCCTGGACCCCCGGCGCCCGATGCAGGAGGTGATCTTCGCCTTCGACGACATCAGCCGCCAAAAGCTCCTGGAGGACAACCTGCGCGCGGCCAAGGACGCCGCCGAGGCCGGAACCAGGGCCAAGAGCCATTTTCTGGCGGCCATGAGCCACGAGATCAGAACCCCCCTCAACGCCGTGGCGGGCATGACCGAGGCGGCCCTGGCCACCACCCTGACCCCCGAGCAACGCGACTACCTGGGCGTGGTCAAAGACTCGGCCAGGCATCTGTTGGCCGTGCTCAACGACATCCTCGACGTCTCCAAGATCGAGGCCGGAAGGCTGACCCTGGAGCATATCGACTTCGATCTGCGCCGGATATTGGAGGGCCTGCGCCGGGCCCTGGCCGCCGAGGCCGCCCGCAAGGGGCTGGGCCTGACCCTGACCGTGACCCCGGATGTGCCGGGGTATCTGCGCGGAGATCCCGTGCGGCTGCGCCAGGTGATTTTCAATCTGGCCGGAAACGCCGTGAAGTTCACCCCGGCCGGCGAGGTGCGCATCGAGGTGGGCCGGGTGTCCATGCCCCCAGGCGACGACGACCGGGTGCAGCTCTGTTTTGCCGTCTCCGACACGGGCATCGGCATCCCCGAAGACAAGTTGGAGGGCATTTTCCAGAAATTCACCCAGGCCACCACCTCCATCACCCGCACCTACGGCGGGACCGGGCTTGGGCTGTCCATCTCGCGGCAGATCGTGGAGCTCATGGGCGGCAATATCTCGGTCCGCTCCCGGCTCGGGGAGGGCAGCCGGTTTACGTTCAGCATCGTTTTCCAGACCGGCAATCCCGATCTGGCCCAGGACGCCGACGAAACGCAGCAGGCCCTGCCCGACACCCGCCCCCTGCGGATCCTCCTGGTCGAGGACAATGCCCTAAACGCCCGGGTGGCCATGCTCATGCTGTCCCGCCTGGGGCACGACACCCTGCATGCCGCTGATGCCGAAAAGGCCTTTTCGGCCCTGGCCCGGGAGGACTTCGACGCCGTACTCATGGACATCGAGATGCCGGACCTCGACGGCCTGGAGGCCACGCGGCGCATCCGTCGGGGCGGTCAGGGACAGGTTCGGATCAAAAGGCCGGAGGTTCCCATCCTGGCCATGACCGCCCACGCCCTGTCCGAGATCCGCCAGGAATGCATCCAGGCGGGCATGGACGGCTTTCTGACCAAGCCCGTCTCCCAGGCGGAACTGGCCCGGGCCCTGCATCGGGTGGCCGAGCCCCGGCGCACCTTCTGGGAATCGCCCCCTCCCCTGGACGGCCAGGATGAGGCCGCAACGCACCCCACAGCCGCAGACGACCACATCGCCCCGCCCGTTTTGGACAAGGCCTACGCCACCCGGCGCATGGGCATCGGCGACGAGGAATACCGCCTGATCCTGACGGTGGGGGCCAAGGAGACCGTTCTTGGTCTGGCCACGGCCAGGGCGGCCCTGGTGGAAGGGAATCTGGAAGGCCTGGCCCGCACGGCCCACACCCTTAAAAGCGCCACGGCCGCCATGGGGGCCCTGTCCTGCCGCGAGGCCGCCGCACGCCTTGAGGAGGCGGCCAGGGCCGGGGATGCGGCCAGGGCCGGGGAGGCCCTTGGCGAGTTGGACCGGGAGGCGGCCAAGGTCATGGCCGCCTGGCAGGAGATGACCGGCCCCCGGGATGTCGCCGCCGCCCCATGTTCCACGGAAGGCGAGGCCTGACCGGGACGCCCCGTCCCTATCCCCCGAAATACCGCAGGGCGGCCACCGTGCCCATGCCTGCGGCCACGGCCCCGAAGAAACTGCCCGTGCGCCAGGCGACCAGCGCGGCCGGGAGGCTGCCGAGAAAAAAAACATTGCCCGGGGAAAGATCTAGCCCCCCCCGGGGGGCGAAGATGGACGGGAAGAGCAACGCCGCCAGCACCGCCGCCGGGACAAACCCCAAAAACCGCACCACAAGCGGCGGCAGGGTGCGGCCGGATAAAAAGACCAGGGGTGCGGCCCGGGGCAGGTAGGTGGCCAGGGCCATGCACAGGATGGTCAGGAAGACGTCGGTCTGATCGAGGATCGCCATAGGGTTCCCAGGGCGGCCCCGGCCAGGGTGGCGGCCAGGACGCCGAAACGGTCCACGCCGAAAAGGGCCAGGGCCGTGGACAGGATTCCGGAAAAAAGGGCCACGGCCAGATGGGTTCGGGTCTTCACCTGCCCCGCCAAAAGGGCGATGAACATGGCCGGCAGGGCGAAATCCAGGGCGATGGGCCGCACGTCGCCAATCTCGGCCCCGGCCACGGCCCCCAGAAATGATCCCAGCACCCAGGCCGCCTGGGCCATGACCCCCACGGCCAGGGTCTCGGCCCGGGAGAGCGGCCCCTCGCGCAGGGCCCCGGCATGCAGGGCGAAGGTCTCATCCGTCAGTTCGAAGGCCAGAAGGGACAGATCGCGCCTGCGCCACGTCCCAAGCGACGGCGACAGGGCGGCCGCAAACAGCAGATGGCGCAGATTGACCACGAAGGTGGTCAGGACGATCCCGGCCATGGACGCCCCGGCGGCCAAAAGCCCCACGGCGATGAATTGCGCCGATCCAGCAAAGACCAAAACGGACATGGACAGGATGTTTTGCGTGGAGAGCCCGGCGTTTTTGGCCAGAACCCCATAGGCGAACCCCACGGGCACATAGCCCAGCACCACCGGCGCCACCCGGCAGGCCGCGCGCCACAGGAAGCTTCCTGCCGGGTGGGCCTTGGCCGGGTTCATTTCCGGGCCGTGCCCTTGAAAAAGGTGTAGTTGAAGGCGCCGTCCGGCTCGGCCGTGCGCAACAGGTCGGCCAGGCCCGCGTCGAAGGTCGCGGCGTCGGCCAGCCCCTCGTGCAGGGCCGCCTGGCGCGCCCCGGCCACCATGGGCACGATGATCTTGCGCACAAAGGAATCGGCCAAATCCGGCAGCGACCCGTCGGAATAGACCAGGCGCGGCGAGACATGCACGTCGCCAAAGCCCGCCTCGGCCAACAGGGGATAGACCCGCCTGCCGATGCAGGAATCCCCTCCGAGCAGGGCCTGGGCCCGGACCAGACCGTTCCAGGCCGCCCGCGCCGCCGGGGTCTCGGGATGGAAATAACAGGAGCCGTGATCGCCCTCGATGACCGTGATGCTCCCCCCGGTCTTGAGCACGCGCCGAAGCTCGGTCAGGGCGGCCATGGGGTCCGGCAGATGCTCCAGGACAAAGCACACGAAGACGTGGTCGAAGGACTCGGCCGGAAAGGGCAGCCGGGTGATGTCGGCCTGCTGGAACCGCACGTTGCGGTATCCGGCCCCGGTCACGGCGGCCTCGGCCCGGGCCAGGGAATCAGGCGAGATGTCCACGCTGGAGATCTCCGCGCCCGGGCTTTTTTCCGCCAGGATCACGGTCTGGGCCCCCACCCCGCATCCGGCCTCCAGGACGGTGGTTCCCGGGGGATAGCCCGTGTCGTGGTGCAAGAGCCCGGCCAGGCCGCCAGCCTGGTCCAGGAGGCGTTCGGCCTCCCGCTTGCCGTAGCCGTGAACGTATCCGGTCCCGGACATGCGTCCTCCTTTTCTGGACAAAAGGGGGTTATGGGCACGATCCGGAGTTTGTCAAGAAATTCCGGGCACATTCCCTGGCGATGACCGAACTCCCGTAGCGTTCCTGCCGCGTCGCCGCTGGCCCCGGGCTGGCCCGCCCCGGCGGACGGGGGCGGCCCCGGGGGTTTCGTCCGGGGTCGTTTCGGGCTATCGTGGGCTACGCCGCCTTTGGCGCAAGGGAGAGGAGAGAGTGAAGATGAAGATCGTGACGGTGGGCCTTTTCACGCTTTTTCTGGCCTACGCGGGCTATGCGGCCCTGATGTACGTCTTGCAGGACTCCCAGGTTTTCCCGGGACGGGAGACCGACCCGGCCCTTGTGTCCCAGCTTCGGGCCTACCACCCGGACTTCCAGGACGTGACCCTGACCACCCCGGACGGGGACACGCTGGCGGGCTATCTGCTGCCCCGCACCCTGCCCGCCCTGCCCGCCCCTTCCGATGACCCGGCAACCGGGGAAGGGACGTCGCCGACCCAGGTCGCCGCGCCGATCCTGCTCTATTTCCAAGGCAACGCCGAGGAGGCGGCCTCGTTTTTCCTGTGGTCCCCGACCGAACTGCCCCGCTTCACCCTGGCCGCCGTCAACTACCGGGGCTACGGCGCGTCCACGGGCCGGGCCACGGAGGCGCGCGTCAAGGCCGACGCCCTGGCCGTCTACGACGCCCTGGCGACCCGCTTTCCCGGCACGCCCATCGCGGTCATGGGCCGCAGCATCGGCACCGGCATGGCCGCCCATGTGGCCGCCCGACGTCCGGTCGAGGCCGTGGTGCTGGTGACGCCCTACGACAGCATCCTGTCCGTGGGGCAGGCTGCGCATCCCCTTTTGCCCGTGAAACTGCTGTTGCGCCAACCCTTCGACGTGTCATCCGACGCGGCCAAGATCACGGCCCCCACCCTTTTTATCACGGCGACGAACGACACCCTCATCCCCGAGTCCCACGCCACGGCCCTGGCCGCCGTGTGGGCCGGTCCCAAGGATTTCCGACGGCTGGCCGGGGGGCACAACTCCATCCTGGACAACCCCGACTACTGGCCCTTTATCCGCGACTTCCTGACCGCCGTGCAAAACGGCACGTTCACGCCCCCGGGCCGGGGCTGATCCCAGGCCCGGACACGCACATCCATCCGGAGGGCAGCCATGCGCATCAACGCCCATTGCCATGTCTTCAATTTCAAGACCTTCCTGACCGATGCCGCCAAGGCCATTTTGGCGGCCCGCCTGAATCGGGGCGGCCTGTCCAAGCCCTTTGCCGAGGTCATCGTCAACTACATCGACAAACGGCTGGACCGGACCACCGACAACCGGGAGGCCCTGGGCGAACTCTACGACATGATCAACACCCGGCGGCGCGGCGGCCTGTACCTCTGGGAATTTCTGCGCCTGGGATTTCTGCCGGACATCGCCGCCGTGACCGACGACCTGCTGGCCAAGACCCGCGATCTCTTGGACGACCAAACGGACGACGCCGTGGTCACGGCGCTTATGATGGACGTGATTTCCACAAAAGAATCCACAGACGACGCCCTGTTCCACGACCAGTACCGCCAGACCGTGGAACAGGCCCTGCGCCACCCCGGACGGGTCTTGCCCTTCGTGGCCTTCAATCCCAACCGGACGGGCCGCCCGGCAGGGGAAAACGGTCTGGAGATCGTGGAAGCCGCCCTGACAAGCGGGGCCTGCCTGGGCGTGAAGCTCTATCCGTCCCTGGCCGAGCATGGGCCCACCGCCCCCGGCATGGACGACCTGTTCTCCCTGTGCAACGACACCCAGGCCCCCATCGTCATGCACGCCAACAGCGGCGGATTCGCGGCCTCCCCGGCCACGGCCCTGCGCTGCTATCCCGGGGACTGGAAGCCCCTTCTGCTCAAATATCCCAACGTCCGCCTGGATTTCGCCCATTTCGCCGACGAGGACATCTTCACCGACCCCGGAAGCGAACCGTACAAGTGGCGCACCATGCTGCTTGGCATGGTCAAAGACCCGGAACTGGGCGGCCGGGTCTACGGCGACGTGTCCTACCAGGACGAACCCCTGGGCCGGGCCGCCGTGCGCCGGGCCTATTTCGACCGGCTCAAGGGCTATCTGGACGACAAGGCCCTGTCCCGAAACATCCTGTGGGGCACGGACTACTACATGATCTATCTGTCCCGCAGCAATTCGGAATACTGGGACATGTTCAAATACGAACTCGGTCCTGATTTCCCAATCATCGCCGAGGCCAATCCCCGCCGTTTCCTCGGCTTTCCCGGCGACAACGGCAAGATGGCCCCAAACATGGAACGTCACGTCGCGTTTCTGCGCCGCATGCGCGGCGCGCCCCAATGGGAAGTCGGCTCACCGATGGCCCAATGGCTGGCGGCGGCATTCGCCAACCAGCCCGCCCGGCCGGGACAGCCATGAGCCTGCGGCCCGGACACCGCCGCACGCCTGGCGCAAAAACACGACCCAGGTTCCGGGACAGCCCATGGAAATCGACTTCCACCACCACGCAACCTCCCTGATCGCGGTCCTGGCCGGGGACTTGACGCGCGCCCCGGGCCTTGAGGATCCGGACACGCTCCGGGTGGCGCTCGTCCGGCGGACATGGCGTCATGGGATTACCCCGCTTGGGGGACAATCCCAGCCTGGAGGTCCGCACCATGGCCGCCGTACCCCTGACGCCCGCCCTTGCCACCGAATACGCCGCCCTGTTTCAGGCCTGCACCGTCCCACCCCGCCACGCCGCACAGGTGACGGCCGCCGCCGTCGGCCTTCTCCAACACCGCGACCGCTATGCCGCCCTGGGGCGCGACCTGGGCATCCCCTGGCATTTCCTCGCCATCATCCACACCATGGAGTGCTCCGGCCGCTTCGACCGCCACCTGCACAACGGCGACCCGCTCACGGCCCGCACCACCCGCGCCCCAACCGGACGCCCCCGCCAGGGACAGCCGCCCTTCACCTGGGAACACAGCGCCGCCGACGCCCTGGCCATGAAAAAACTGGGGCCGGGCACGGACTGGTCCCTGCCCGGCATGCTCTACCAGTTCGAGCGTTACAACGGCTTCGGCTACCGCCTGCACCATCCCCGGACGCCCTCGCCCTACCTGTGGAGCTTCTCCAACCACTACACGAGCGGGAAATACGTGGCCGACGGCGCATGGTCAGCCACGGCCGTCTCCAAGCAATGCGGCGCGGCGGTCCTGCTCAAGGAACTGATGGCGCGGGGAGAGGTATAGAAGCACCAGGGGGAAACTTTTTTGAAAAAAAGTTTCCCCCTGGACCCCCCTTCAAAAAACTTCGGCGCGCTTCGCGTCCGCGTACGAGAGAACTCCTGTTCTCCGGCCAGCCTGATTTTCGTTGGCGTTTCCGGAACAGCTTCGCTGTTCCGAAAACGCCAACGATATCAGGGGGTCCGGGGGAAATGATTTCCCCCGGGCGGGGTTCGGGGCGGCAGCCCCGGCTTCGCCGACTACGGCCGGGCGGCCTTGGCCGGTTCGTAGCTGCACAGGGGTTCGGGGGCCATGTAGTTGCCGGACATGGTGAAGGCCCGGGCCCGGCAGCCGCCGCAGACCCGGTGATATTCGCAGACGCCGCATTTGCCTTCGTAGGCCGCCTTGTCGCGGAACTGCAGGAAAGGCTTGGATGTGCGCCAGATTTCGGGGAACGGCGTGGTTTTCACGTTGCCGCAGTCCAATTCCAGGTAACCGCAGGGCTGCACCTGGCCCACGGCGGAGATGAAGCAGAATCCCGTGCCGCCCAGGCAGCCCCTGGTCATGGCGTCCATGCCGAAGGTGTCGGGGGTCACGGCCACGCCCTCGGCCTTGGCTCGCTGGCGCATGATCCGGTAGTAGTGCGGCGCGCAGGTGGCTTTCAAGTGCATGCTGGTGGTCTTGCGAAAATCGTAGAACCAGTTGAGCACCTCTTCGTATTCCTCGGCGGAGATCACCTGGGTTCCGAGCTGCGCCGCCCGGCCCGTGGGCACCAGCAGGAAGATGTGCCAGGCCGCCGCGCCGAGGCCCTCGGCAAGCCTGAAGGTGTCCTTGAACTTGGCCAGGTTGCTTCTGGTCACGGTGGTGTTGATCTGAAACTCCACCCCGGCGTCCTTGAGGTAGCCGATGCCGCGCATGGCCTTGTCAAAGGCCCCGGGCACGCCGCGAAAGGCGTCATGGGCGGCGGCCTCCGGGGCGTCGATGGAGATGCTGCACCGCTGGATGCCGGAATCCTTCATCTCGCGGGCGTTTTCCGGGGTGATCATGGTCCCGTTGGGGGCCATGACGCAGCGCAGGCCCCTGGAGTCGGCATGGCGCACCAGCTCGAACACGTCGGCGCGCATCAGCGGTTCGCCGCCGGTGAAGATGATGATCGGCGACCCGGTCTCGGGGAAGGTGTCGATTAAGGCCTTGGCCTCGGCCGTGGACAACTCCCCGGGCCAGGGCTCGGGCATGGCCTCGGCCCGACAGTGCTTGCAGGCCAGGTTGCAGGCCCGGGTCACCTCCCAGGCGATCAGCCGCAAAGGCGGCGCGCCCGTGGGGGAGGGGGAAGAAGCGTGGGGGGAGGAAGAATGGGGAGAAGATGCGTGGGGATGCTGAGAGGGATGCATGGGAGCCTCCGGCGGCCAGGGA
>NZ_JAZHDB010000108.1:0-20213 GCF_036584575.1 Desulfolutivibrio sp. | reverse complement strand
GGTCGGCAGCCCCGACGCAGGGCGAAAGAAAAAACTTGACCGTGCGGGCTGCCACTTCCCAAGCACTTGTCGATAAATAGCCATAATACAAATCTTTGATTTCATAGAGTTGTTGGATGTATTCTATCTCAGATGTGGTGAATGCTTTGATTAATGCAGGATTAAAAATTGAGTTCATTCATGAATTTGACCACCTTTGTTATAATGCTGGCAATAGGAAGGGTAAGCGGACGGGCGGACGGAAGGAGGGCGGGTGGATTATATATTGGACGGGTTGCGGCAGGCCCTTGTCTTGCTTGTCTCCGGCGATCCCCAGACCTTTTCCGCCATACAGGTCACGGCGATCACCTCGCTTCTGGCCATCGCCGCGTCCCTGGGGCTTGGCGTCGTGCCCGGGTTCCTGCTCGGATATGCCCATTTCCCCGGCAAGCGCGCCGCCCGGACCTTCGTGGACAGCATGCTGTCCTTCCCCACCGTGGTCATCGGCCTTCTGGTCTACGCCTTCATCTCCAGGCGGGGGCCCCTGGGCGACATGGGCCTTTTGTATTCCGTTCCGGGCATGGTCATCGGCCTGACCATCCTGGGGCTGCCCATCATCGTCGCGCTCACCGCCTCGGCCGTGGAAAATCTGGACGCCCGGCTGAGGCCCACCCTCCTGACCCTGGGCGCGTCCCCCTGGCAGGTGGTGGCGACCACCCTGTGGGAGACCCGCTTCGGCATCATGCTCGCGGCCATGGCCGCCTTCGGGCGCGTGGTCTCCGAGGTGGGCATCGCCATGATCGTGGGCGGCAACATCAAGTGGCACACCCGCACCATCACCACGGCCATCGCCCTGGAAACCTCCAAGGGGGAATTCGCCATGGGCATCGCCCTGGGGCTGGTGCTCATGGTCGTGGCCTTTGCCGTCAACATCGCCGTGTCCGCCTTCCGGAGAATCTCGGAAAAATGAACGCGCCGCTCTATCACTTGCAAAACGTGACCCAGTCCCATGGCGGTCGTGTCGTTCTGGACATCCCCGCCCTGGATATCCCCGGGGGGGCCATTGTCGGGGTCACGGGCCCAAACGGCAGCGGCAAGACCACGCTTTTGCGTCTCCTGGCCTTCCTCGACCGGCCGACCGGCGGCGAGGTGCGCTTCCAGGGGCGACCCAGCCTCGGCCGGGAAAGGGAACTGCGGCGTCGGGTGACGCTTTTGGTCCAAAATCCCTATCTGCTGCGCCGTAGCGTCAGAGGCAACGTGGCCTACGGCCTCAAGGTGCGCGGAATCGGAAATATCCGGGAAAAAACCGACCAGGCCCTGGCCGCCGTGGGCCTCGATCCCGCCCGTTTCGCCGACCGCGCCCGGCATGAACTCTCGGGCGGCGAGGCCCAGCGCGTGGCCCTGGCCTCGAGGCTGGCCTTCGAGCCCACGGTCCTTTTGCTCGACGAGCCCACGGCCAGCCTGGACGGCGTTTCCGCCGAACTCGTGCGTCAGGCCGCCCTGGACGCCCGGGACCGCCTGGAAACCAGCCTGGTGGTGGTCAGCCATGACATCGGCTGGCTCACCGAGGTCAGCGACGCCGTGCTGGCCATGCAAAGCGGCCGCATCGTCGAGACCATGCGTTGAAGCGTCCCCCATCCCCAATGCCCGACCCGATGGGCCTCACAAGGAGCCGTGCCATGAAAGCCATACAGATCGTCGGATATAAAAAATCCGGGAAAACCTCCCTGGCCCTGGAGCTTGCCGCAGCCCTCAAAGCCCGGGGGCTTGCCGTGTCCGCCGCCAAGTTCACCCACAATCCCTCCCTGGACAAGGCCGATACGGATACCGACCGGCTGGCCGCCCACTGTCGGGCCGTGGCCGCCTTCACCCCGGCCGAAAGCGCGGTTTTCTGGAGCGGCCCACGGTTTTTGCACGACGTCCTGCCCCTGCTCGACGCCGATGTCCTGGTGGTCGAAGGCGGCAAGGAGCTGGCCTTTTTGCCCCGGGTGCTGGTGCTGCGCGATCCCTCCGAGGCCGCCGCCTTGCAGCCCGGCCTGGCCCTGGCCACCTTCGGCGAGGTGGGGGCGTCCGGGCTGCCGCACCTGCGCGACGTGGAGGAGCTGGCCGACCTGGCCCTGTCCAGGGGATTTTTACTGCCGGGCCTCAATTGCGGGGCCTGCGGGGAGCCCTCTTGCGCGGAGATGGCCGCCCGCATCGTGGCCGGGAATGCCGCCCCGGCGGACTGTCAGGCCGTGCGCGAGGCCATGCGCGTCACCGTGGGCGGCGTGCCCCTGGCCATGAATCCCTTCGTGGAACGCATCCTCGCGGCCGGAATCAAGGCCATGCTGGCCCAACTCAAAGGCTTCGCCCCCGGGCGGGTGGAGATCGGCCTGGATGCCTGACGTTTGGGAGAGCGCCATTTTGTCGTCTGACGTCCGTAAGGCGTCTTGTGTTTGCCGCTTTTCGCGGGTAAGGATCGGGTATCGGCAACCTGAACACGAGCCCTTGCGATGCCTATGCCAGAGGACGACCCACGGCCCCTGTCTGTCCCGGAGACACCCTCCGGCCTGCCCACAGACGCCTTCATCATCGAACGCGCCCGGCTCGAGACCGTGGCCAAGCGCATCCATCGCAAGATGGACGACTACGATTCCTACGGGTTCACCTCGCACCAAAGCATCTCCTTGAACGTCTTTTTCGATCTGGCCCAGGAGTTCCCCGAACTGGAGGATCTCTACGCCATCTGCCTGCTCATTCCGCGCATGTTTTTTGATGTCGAGTGCGACCTGTATCTTCTGGACAGCAAGGACGGCATCCTCAAGCGCTGTGCCTACCGTTGCCTGACCTCGCCCCTGGCCGAATCGCCCGAGCCCATATTTCCCGAAAAACCCCTGGTTGCCGAAAATCATTTCTTTTTGCCCATCAAAGGCAACCACGAATTGATCAGCCAGCTTCCCTTCACGCCCCACGGCGACATCATCGGCGTGCTGTGCGTGCATCCGGCCGACAAGCTCACCGAACACGACCGACTCTATTTCGAGCGCTATGCCAACCGGTTCGGCTACCAACTGCACAATCGTCTTATCAACAACAAAAACAAGGAGCACGTGCAGTTCATTCGAAGTCTGGTGAAAGACATCGGGCATAACGTCATCGTCCCAAATATTTATTTCAAGCTTTATTATAAGCGGCTTCATTCAAAAATAGATCTTTTGGACATCTACGAGCGTAAGCTGGAGCGGTTTTTGCGCAAGACCGGAGACCGCCTTGGCGATCTGATGGAAGACGGGGAAACGCTTCTCAAGGACATTGGATACATCCGGGACGGGATGGCTGACCAGTACAAGCAGATTTTCAGCCACTACATGCACACTAGCCTTTTTTTGGAGACGCTTTTGCGCCGGAGTCATTTCGAAGAAGGGCGCTATGTTCTGGAAAAGCGGATGTGCAATTTCAAGACAAAGGTCATCGATCCCCAACTGGAGCGGTACCGGCCGCGTCTTCTCGAACGCGGCATCGAGATCGACACCTCTCTGGGCGGCGTGCCCGACGCCGAGATCGAGGCCGTGGCCGATGTGGGCCTCATCAGCCAGGTCTATGCCAATCTTTTTTCCAATGTGGTGAAGTATGCCCGCGAGGTGGCCGATCCAGGCACCGGACGTACT
Organism: Desulfolutivibrio sp.; assembly: GCF_036584575.1. Classification (NCBI taxonomy): domain Bacteria; kingdom Pseudomonadati; phylum Thermodesulfobacteriota; class Desulfovibrionia; order Desulfovibrionales; family Desulfovibrionaceae; genus Desulfolutivibrio; species Desulfolutivibrio sp. The sequence goes on along the minus strand of NZ_JAZHDB010000108.1, from coordinate 16,587 downwards.
CGCAAGTTCATGTCCTACGGGTGGGAGGGCATGAAGGATTTCTTCGGCCCCGGCCGCGACGGCATCAAGCTCAATGTGTTCAGTTCCGGGCCGCCCATGGGCAAGGAAGTGGCCGTACGCCTGTTCGATGAGGGCTACCGGGCCGACAACGCCAAGGGCGAGTACGGCACCGGGCACGGACTGTACTTTATCCGGGAGGTGGTCAGGCTGCACGGCGGCATCGAAGGCTATGAACCCACCCCCCACGGCAACAATTTCTATTTCATCCTGCCCAAGGAGCCCGAGCCGCCCCGGGCCGTGCCCACGGCCGCACAGACCGCCCCGGGCGGGCCCCGGGATCATTCGGGGCTGCCGGGCGGGGACGACGACGGCCTGGAAGCGTCCCTGCATACCCCCACTCCATGACCCGAGCCGGAACCCGATCCGACCACGCATCCCGGGCCGGGGCGGCGTTTCGCCCCCTGGCCTGGAACGGCCTGCGCCTGCGCGTCCCTCAGGGCTGGGAGCCCGCCCGCCTGGGTCGGGACTATCTGGGCCTGGAGTCGCCGGACGGCCCGGTGATGGAGGTCCGCTTCACCCGGAATGCGGGAAAGGCGGCCCCGGTGGACGTGGTGCGCCGCATGCTGAAAAAAAGCGCCGTGGCCGTGGAGATTTCGGACAACGCCATTCCCCGCGACTGGCTGGCGGCCTTGTCCGGCCGGGAAAACGCGGGGTTTTCCTGTGCCGGGACGCCGGTCTCGCGCGGGGTGGCCAGCCTGTGCCGGACCTGCGGCGCCCTGATGGTGGTCCGGTTTTTTCCGGCCGGGGAGGAAGACGACGGGGCCGTGGCCCGGGAGGTTCTGGCCTCGATCAGGGATCATGGCCGGGAGGGGGCGTCCTTTGAACTGTACGGCATCCGGCTGACGCCGCCGGAGGGGATGGGGCTGACCCGGTTTTCGTTTCAGCCTGGCCGGTTCGATCTGGAATTTTCCGGCCCGGGCCGCACCCTGGGCTATGCCCGGTTCGCCCCGGCGGACGTGCTTTTGGCCGGGGGGGACGTGGCGGCCTTTGCCGGGAAGCAACTGAGCGTTCCCGGTGTGCAGCTTGCGTTTGCGCCGACGCGCTGGCGGTTGCGCGAGGCGGCCCTGGCGGTCACGCCCCCCCCCGGTGGGCCGGTTGATGCGGCCGTGGGCGGGATTCTGCGGTTTTTTCGCAGGCGGCGGCAGGCCCGGGTGCTGGTCTGGCGCGAGGAGGCCGCCAACAAGCTGGCGGCCGTGGTGTGGTGCGGGGTGGTCCCGGCGGATGCCGGGGAATTCGAGAAGGTGTGCGCGGGTTATGGGGTTTTTTAGAAAAAAGAAGGCGGCCGGTGGGGGCGGGTTGTCCCGGGGGGAGGCCTTGTCCTTCGTCCCGGTGAAAAACGCCGCCGTACGCCAGGAGACCACGGGGGGCGGAAAGATCCGCCTGACCTATCCGGTGACCGTGCGCCCCGCGTTCTCCGGGATGCTCAGGCGGTTTGGGGTGTGGGACGGCAGGCCCTCGGACAAGACCATCGAACTCGACGAACTGGGCGCCGCGACCTGGGACTTGGCGGATGGGGTGCGAAGCGTGCGCCAGGTGTCCGAGGTCTTTGCCGGGCGTTACGGATTGGGCGCGCGCGAGGCCGAGATAGCCGTGGCCTCGTTTTTCCGGGAGCTTGGCCGCCGGGGGCTGGTGGGGTTTCAGGCCCCCGGGGACGGGGACGCCTAGTATGGCGTTCGCAAAAAAGAGGTATGTTTTTTTGTGAATAAAAATCCTAAATTCAAGGTGTTGCTGCCTGCCAAACCATAACGGAAAAGACTGAGCGCAACACTAAAATTCCGGATCGCCCAGGATGGCCGTGACCAGGGTGCTGAGGCGTCCTTCGGCCCTGCCCGCCACAGCCAAAACGTCGGCAAGGCTCGTTTCGGCCATGTCGTCCGGCAGATTGACGTTGGTCACGCAGGACAGCCCCAGGATCTCCATGCCCATGTGCCGGGCGGCGATAGCCTCAAGCACCGTGGACATGCCCACGGCGTCGGCCCCGAGGATGCGCAGCATGCGGGTCTCGGACGGGGTTTCCATTTGCGGGCCGATCACTCCGGCGTAGACCCCCTGTTCCAGGCGGATGTCCGAGGACAGGGCGCATTTCCGGGCAATATCCAGCAGGCGCGGGGAATAGACCCGGGACATGTCCGGGAAGCGCGGCCCCCAGGGGGCGTGGTTTTCCCCGGTGAGCGGGCTTTTTCCGGTCAGATTGATGTGGTCGGTGATGGCCATGAGCGAGCCGGTCTCGAAATGGGGATTGAGCCCTCCGGCGGCGTTGCTTACGAGGAGCCGGGCCACGCCCAGTTCGCCAAGCAGGCGCACGCCCATGCACACCATGGCCGGGGAATAGCCCTCGTACAGGTGGAAGCGGCCGCTCAGCAAAAACACGTCCCGCCCGGCCAGGCGGCCGCGCACCAGGTGTCCCCGATGCCCCTCCACCGTGGCGCGGGGGAACTCCGGAATATCCCCATAGTCAACGGAGACGGGGTCTTGCAGGCGATCCGCCAGCCCTCCCAGGCCGGTGCCCAGAATCATGCCGACGGCGTTATTTTCCGGCGCGTGCAGAAGACTGGCCACATGGCGCGACGCGCGCTTTACATCTGATGGATTTTGCATGTATTTCTCGCTGGGTAGGATTTACCCCAGGCTACCATGGATAGGGCATCTGGAAAAGGGGAGGCTTTTGCAGGTGTCGGCCTGGACCATGTCCAGGCGTTCGTGATGCCGGGGGGGGTGTTCGCAGGGTTCGTATGGCCGTACGGTCCCTTACCCGGGGGATGTCTCGGCCGTTTCAAGCAGGGAGCAGCACGGGGCAACGAGCGGAATTTACGGTATGGATATAGCCACATTGCTTGGTCTGTCCACGGGGCTTACGCTGGTTCTCGGCGCGATCTTCATGGGCGGTTCGCTTCTGCAGTTCTTCGACGTGCCGAGTCTGATGATCGTCGTCGGAGGAACATTGGCCTCCATCTGCGTCACCTATCCTTTCGAAGAGGTCTTCCAGGCCTTTTCGGCGGGCATGAAGATTTTCGCCTCGCGCAAGGTGAAAGACGGCGAGGTGGTGAACATGATGGTGCGCATCGCCGAGATCAGTCGCCGCGAGGGCCTTTTGGCCCTGGAGAACATCCAGACCGAAAACGCCATCCTCAAAAAGGCCTGTCAGCTCATTGCCGACAACGCCGACGCCGGACTCATCCGGGAGACCCTTCGCATCGAGATCGGTTCCATGAAGCGCCGCCACGCCGTGGGGGAGAGCGTGTTCAAGTCCCTGGCCGGGTTTTCTCCGTCCTACGGCATGATCGGCACGCTGATTGGGCTCATTCAGATGTTGGCCAAGCTCGACGATCCCAAATCCATCGGCCCGGCCATGGCCGTGGCCATCATCACCACGTTTTACGGGGCCCTGTTGTCCACCCTGTTCTTTTTGCCCATAGCCGGGAAACTGCGTTCCAGAACCCTGAACGAGACCCTGCAACTGGAGATCATTTTCGAAGGGGCCAAGTGCATCCTGGAAAACAACAACCCCAGGCTGGTCTACGAGAAGCTGTCGTCTTTCATTGCCCCCAGGGAGCGTCGCTATGAGCGCCGAGGATGAAATAGAAGGCTTTGAGGACGAGACGGAGTCCGAGGTTCCCAGTCAATGGTTGACTACCCTGGCCGATCTGTCTCTTTTGCTCATGGCCTTTTTCATCCTGCTTTTTTCCATGTCCTCCCTGGACACCAAGAAATTTACGGATTCCTTCCAGTCGGTGAAAAAGGCCATGGGGGCCAAGGGCAAGGAGCTCATGACCTCGCCGATTTCGGTCCAGGACGTCTCGGTCATGGTGGAGCAGGCCAAGCTCAAGCAGCAGATCATAAACGAGCAACGCAAGGTGTATAACGATTTTCGCTCCTACGTCTCCAGCAAGGGCGTGGAGGGCGTGGTGGCGGCCACCCTGGAGGCCGGAAAAATCACCCTGAACATGCCCTCGGGCGTGCTTTTCGACAAGGATTCGGCCGAGCTTTCGGCCAAGGGCAAGACCCTTTTGGATACCATGTTCGATTTTTTGATCAAGATGCCCGGGGAGCGGGTCAACATCCGGGGTTTCACCGACAACCTGCCTCCCCCCCAGGGCTCCCGGTTCCACGACAACTGGGAGGTGTCGGCCATGCGGGCCGTGAACGTGCTGCGCTACCTGGTGGCCAAGGGCATGCCCCCGAACCGATTGACAGCTACGGGATTAGCTGATTTAGAACCCCTTTATCCGAACAGCACCGAAGAAAACAGGGCCGGGAACCGGCGGGTGGAATTCGTGCTGGAACGGTGGATCGGAGAATAGCGGCCGCCCGGGGCGCAACACGCCACGAGTCGTGATTTTCCTCGGCGCAACGCGCGACAGGCGCGTATGGACGCAAGGCGGACGGCATGGAATTTGATTTTACCATTGAGGGCGAAGAACGTCCCCGCCGGGCCTTCCGGGCCAGGGTGGTGGGGCTTGACGCCAGGGTGCATGCCCATGACCGGGCCTATCCGGTCAAGGATATCAGCGCCACCGGGCTGGCCCTGCTTGACGAAACCGTAAGTTTCCGACAGGGAGAGTCCCTCGTTCTGGATTTGGAGATCCATCACCGGCCCTTTTTGCGGGATATGCCCGTGAAGGTGGTCCGGGTGCTCGGCGAGGGCGTTGTGGGCCTGGATTTCGCCGGGCTTGACCGTCGGATGGAGCAACGGCTGGACAAACTGGTCCTTGAGGTTCAAAAGCGGCTTATCGACCTGCGCAAGGCCCGGGAACTGGCCGATAAGCAGGCGGCGGAATCCCGGGACAAGCAGCCCGGGGATCAGGAAACGGCCTTCCCCTCAAAAGACGGCAACCCATAGCGGGAACAAGACAGCGTGATCGATACAAAGCATAAGGTCCTGGTGGCCAACCGGGGCGAGATCGCCATGCGCATCGTCCAGGCCTGCCGCAAGCTGGGCCTCGATTTTGTCTGCATATATACGAAAGAAGACGCGGCCTCGGGACATGCCGCCCTGGCCCGGCAACTCGGCGGGGATTCCCACCTCTTCCGGGTCAGCTCCTACCATGACGCCAACGAGATTCTGGCCGTCGCCGACCATGCCAAGGCCACGGCCATCCATCCGGGCTACGGCTTTTTCGCCGAGGATTTCCGGTTCGCCCGCCGGGTGACGGAACGCACCCATCCCCTGGTCTTTATCGGCCCGTCCTGGCGCATCATCCGTTCCCTGGGAGACAAGATCAACACCAAGCGCCTGGCCCGCAGCCTGTCCATCCCCACCGTGCCCGGCTCCGACCGGCCGGTCTACGACGAGATGGAGGCCGAGGAGATCGCCGAGACGCTGTTCGCCTTCCAGGCCGAACAGGGCGTGGAGAATTCCGTGGTCCTGGTCAAGGCCTCGGCCGGGGGCGGCGGCATGGGCATCGAGGAAATCCACGACATCGACCAGTTCAAGACGGTCTATCGCCGGGTGCGCAACTATGCCAAGCGCCAGTTCCACGACGAGGGCGTCTTGATCGAGCAGCGCATCTTCGACTTCAACCACCTGGAAGTCCAGATCGTGGCCGACCGCACGGGCAAGGGCATCATGCATTTCGGCACCCGCAACTGCTCGGTGCAGTCCACGGGTCGCCAGAAGCGCATCGAGGTGGCCCCGGGATTTCGGCCCGAGGAGATCCATTACGCCTTCAACGCCAAAAAGGTGATGGACGACATCGTGACCTTCTCCCTGGCCATGGCCAGGGAGGTGGGCTATGATAACGTGGGCACCTGGGAGTGGATCGTTTCCCCCACGGGGCAACCCTTCCTCATGGAGGTCAACACCCGAATCCAGGTGGAAAACGGCGTTTCTGCGGCCATCGCCCGGATTCACGGCCGGGACGGGGCGGATGTTATCGCCGAGCAGATTCGACTGGCCTTGGGCGACAGCCTCGGCTATGATCAACAAGACATCACGTTTGAGGGAGTGGGCATTGAATACCGGATCATCGCCGAGGATCCGGCCAACCGGTTCACGCCCTGGGTGGGGCGCATCGACCGGTTCACGCCCAAGGCGCAGCCATGGCTGAAATTTCACTCGCATATCCCGGGGGATGCGGCCTATATGATCCCCACGGAATATGATCCCAATCTGGCCCTGGCTATCGTCTGGGGCCGCGATCTGGCCGAAGCCAAGGCCCGCGGGGTGTCCTTCCTGGACGACATGATTCTTGCGGGCGAGGACCAGGCAGGTGCGCCCCTGCGGTCCAACGTCTCGTTTTTACGGGACAAGACCGCCGCACTTCTTCATTTTTAATACTGACACCCTCGACGGCGGCGGTACGCCCGGGAACCCCCGGCTGCAACAACGCGCGCAGGTACGAAGACGGAACATATGGATACGGAGAAACGCATCGCCGAGTTGTCCGAGCGGCTGGGATACATACGGGATATTTTCGGTTCCAGGGAAAACGCCAACATCACCCTCTTGGAATCGAAGCTTCGGGAATTTGGGGAACGCGAACGACTGGCCTCCCCCCAAGAGGCGGCCAGGCTTTTGCAGCAGCTTGAAGATCTGTTCGTCTTCCTGGAGAAAAAGCTCGACGCCGAGCTTTCCGCCATGGATGTGGTGCGCATCGTGCGCCACCCCCAGCGCGTCAGCCTCAAGGACATCCTGGAAAACGTCTACGACAATTACACCGAGATCGGCGGCCAGGACGAATACAGCATCGATCCCAGCATGCTCATCGCCCGGGCCTACATCACCCGCCGCCGGGGGGACAAGGTCCACCACCAGCCGGTCATGGTCATCGGCCAGGAAAAGGGGCACGGGCAGGAGTTCCGCAACGGCGGCTCGGTCAAGCCCTGGGGCAACGCCAAGGCCTTGCAGTACATGAAGGTCGCCGAGACCGAAAAGATTCCCATCCACACCTTCGTGTCCACGCCCGGGGCCTTCCCCGTGGAGGACTATCCCGGCGCGGCCCAGCAGATCGCCCGCAATCTCTACGAGATGGCCGGGCTCAAGGTGCCGGTGGTCAGCGTCATTTCCGAGGGCGGTTCGGGCGGGGCCGAGGCCATCGGCCTGTCCGACGCCCGGCTCATGTTCTCGCACGGCTACTATTCGGTCATCTCCCCCGAGGGCGCGGCGGCCATCGAGGCCGGCACCCGCCAGGGGCAGCGCGTGCCGCCGGAACTCATCGGGGCCTGCGCCTCGCGACTGAAGATGACCGCCAAAGACAACCTGTCCATGGGGTATGTGGACCGGATCATTCAGGAACCCCACCTGGGGGCCCGGCCTTACCACTACGATTTCTTCAAGAACCTGCGCCAGGAGATCATCCGGGCCACGGACCAGGTCTTTTTGGGCATCGCCGGGATGAAGTTGTTTCGGGCCATGGTCCTGGGCCGCCACAAGGACGTGTCCCCGGCCGACGCCGAGAGCATGTACGTGCGCTGGTCCGTGGACGAGGCCGCCGCCGAGCGGCTGTTGTGGCGCCGGTATCGCAAATACCGGTGTATGGCCGAAAACGCCTTCGTGGACAGCAGGACCCCTGCCTCGCGCCTGTACTCCAAGGTGCAAGGCGCCGTATGGTCAGGCTATTCCTTTCTGCGTTACGATTTTTTGGGCAAGCAGGAGAGGCGCCTGTCCAAGGCCTTGGGCGAGGTCGAGGGGGAACTCCGGGTGGTGGTGGACAAGATGTCCGGCCCCATTCGGAAAATGACCCGCCGGTCGGGGGCGCCCGTGTGCGATGCGGAAAAAAGCCGCATGCTCACGGAACTCTCCCAGCCGGAACTCGGGGCCTGCCTGGAGGACTGGGGGTGGAGCTACATCAGCCCCCGGGCCCGCGAGGATCGGGCCGTGACCTGCCCCAACATGAAGCAAAGCGGCTGCCCGGACCTGTGGGCCCCGGACCTCTTCGGCGACTTCGCCGGGGTGTGCAGCCATTGCGGACACCATTTCCCCATGGAATACCAATGGTATCTCCATAATGTCTTCGACGTCGACTCCCTGCACGAATTCAATGCCGAGATCGAGGCCGGAAATCCCCTGGACTACCCGGGGTTTCCGGAGAAGCTCGAGGCGGCCAAGAAAAAGACCGGCAAGAAAAGCTCCTGCCTGACCTACGAGGCCCGGATCGACGGCAAAAAAATGGTGGTGGCGGTGCTCATCGCTCCGTTTCGCGGCGGCACCGTGGGCGCGGCCGAGGGCGAGAAATTCATCCGGGCCCTGGCCCGGGCCCGCAAGCGGCACTATCCTTTCCTGGCCTACGTCCACGGCACGGCCGGGATCCGCATTCAGGAGAGCCTGCACGGACTTATCCAGATGCCCCGGGTGACCATGGCCGTGCGGCGCTACATCGAGGCCGGGGGATTGTACCTCGTGCTCTACGACACCAATTCCTACGCCGGGCCGGTGGCCAGTTTCCTGGGCTGCTCGCCCTACCAGTTCGCCGTGCGCTCCTCCAACATCGGGTTCGCAGGCCCCGGCGTCATCAAGGAAACCACCGGCATCGACATCCCCCCAAACTATCACAACGCCTACCAGGCCCTGACCCGGGGACATGTCCAGGGCATCTGGGATCGCCGCGAGGTCAGAAAGAACCTCAAGAACGCGCTTTTGACCATCGGCGGGCGCAATCTTTATTACCGGTAACAGGCCTTCGGCCGCCGTCTGCGCGGCGGACGAAGGCATGATCCGTGGGTGTCCGGGCATGCCCCGGACCAGCGCCCGGGAAGGAGGGCGAAGATGATCGACGTCAAATCCGTCCTGGAAGAGATAAAGGCCGCTCCCTACGAGGAGATCGAGATCAAGGCCCCGCATACCGGAATCGTGACCTTCGAGGTCAAGGCGCCCGGGGGCAAGGTGGCGGCCCCGTCGGGAGCCTACCTGGAAAAACCGGGCACGCTTCTGGCCAGCATCACCCGGGAGCGCAACGTCAAGCCCCTGCATGCCCTGGTCAGCGGCGAGGTGGCGTCCATCCACCTGGAGCGCGGCGGCGCCTTCGTGGAGGCCGGGACGCCCCTTCTGGTGTTGCGTCATTACCTGACCAAGGACGAGGTGGTGGCCGCGATTTTAAAGCGCGTGCTGCACCTTTTCACCGCGCCGGAGCGGGCCAAGTACTATTTCATCCCCAGCGTGGACATCAAGGTCAAGTCCGGCGGATGCCGGGCGGTCACGGTCAAGCCGGGCATGGAGCTTTTCATCGTCTCGCGCATGAAGCGCGAAAAGCCCCTGTCCTACGACGGCCCGGAAGGCATCATCTACGCCATCTATTTTCAGCACGACGACAATGTGGAGGCCGGTCAGCCGCTCATCGGGGTCTGTCCCGAGAGCCAGACGGGGCTCATACAGGACGTGGTCAACCGGGTGCATAGCGATTGGGAAGAACGCAATTGACTGTAAAGGAGGTCGTGTGGGCGCCTTTTTGCAAATTCGCGTATCGGCCGTGACCGTCGACCCCGCAAAGGTCAAAAAGGCCTGGCCGCAACTCGTGCGGCTGGCCTATCCCGTGGAGGCGACGCCTTCCCCGGAGGGTCTGGGCGTCCTGGAGCTGGCGGCGACGCTTGGGGACCGGGTACGCCTGGACGATATTGCGGTCTCGGGCGGCTTCGATCCCAGGCCGGGCATCCGCGCCGTGGCCGAGTTGGCCCGGAAATTGGAAGAGGCCCTGGCCTCCCGGAACCCGCAGGCAGCCGATTCCCTCAGTTACGCCATAGAAGACGCTTTGTCGGAACTGGAGCGAGGACTGGGTTGACCTCGTTTCTGTTCTTGTTTAAAATACATCCTATTTGTTGCCCGGAGGAATCGGCATGGCCGGAAGTCTGAATAAAGTGATTCTTATTGGCCGCCTCGGCCAGGACCCCAAACTGACCTATCTCCCCTCGGGCAGCCCGGTGGCCAACTTCAATCTGGCCACGGATGAATCCTATCGTGATCGTGATGGGAACAAGGTGGAAAAGACTGAATGGCATCGAGTGGCCGTGTACGGCCGCTCTGCGGAATTTTGCGGCAACTATCTGTCCAAGGGTCGGTTGGTGTACATTGAAGGGGCGTTGCGCACCCGGAAATGGCAGGGCCAGGACGGACAGGACCGCTACACGACCGAGGTCGTGGTTACGAGCCCCGGTCACACGGTACAGGGGTTGGACCGCGCCCAGACCGCCGACGCGCCTCCGGGCGAGTACGGCGGCCAGCCGCGTCAGGAACGCCCGAAGCAGGGCGGCCGCCCGGCCGCGCGCTCCGGGTCGGACGACGAGCTCGGCCCGGCCTTCCCGTCCGAGGCCTCCGGTATGGACGACGTTCCCTTTTAGGCCCGCGGGAGGGCATGTCCCCAGAACCCGCAAGTAACCCAACGACATGATTCTTGTCGAATCTTGGACCATGGTACGATCCTGGCTCCAAATCCCATGAGAAGCATGCGAAAACCGAAGGAGTCACACCCATGTCCAAGAAGCTGTATGTCGGAAATCTGCCTTTTACCTGCTCGGAAGACGATGTCCGCGACCATTTCTCCCCTTACGGCGAAGTTATCTCCGTCAGCCTCATCAGCGACCGCGAGACCGGCCGCGCCCGTGGCTTCGGCTTTGTTGAGATGGATGACCAGGGCGCCTCCTCGGCCGTCGAGGCCCTTGACGGCAAGCCCTTCCAGGGCCGCAATCTGCGGGTCAACGAGGCCCAGGAGCGCGCTCCGCGCCGTCCCGGCGGCGGCGGCGGCGACGGCCGTCCCCCCCGTCGTTCCTGGTAGTATGGGATGACTCTGACCGGTGACGGTCGGATGGTTTCAGCTCGTGCTTCGCGGGGGATCGGTTGCGGCCGGTCCCCCGTTTTTTTGCGACCTGGTTGACAAGTGACGCGTGTCAGTTTACATGCAGGCCATGATTGTGTCGTTCCGGCATCGCGGGCTGCGTCGTCTCTATGAGCATGACGACAGGCGCGGGCTCAACTCCGAACACGTGGATAAAATACGCCGTATTTTGGCTTTGCTGGACCAGGCGCACGGGCCGGAGGATATGGACCTGCCTGGTTTTCGCCTGCATCCCCTGGCCGGGGGGCTGGCCGGATCGTACAGCGTGGTCGTGCGGGCCAACTGGCGGATCATATTTCGGTTTAGCGGAACAGATGCATCGGAAGTCGATTATCTGGACTATCATTAAAGGAGGTTTGGGCCATGATGCAAAACCCTCCGCATCCGGGGCTTTTGGTGCGTCACGACTGCCTGGAGCCCCTGGAGCTGAGCGTCACCGGGGCGGCCAGGGCGCTCGGCGTCAGCCGTCAGACCCTCAATAACCTGATCAACGGCAAATCCGGCGTGTCGCCGGAAATGGCCATTCGGTTGTCCAAGGCCTTCGGCGGCAGCGCCGAGGTGTGGCTGCGGCTCCAGATGGCGTATGATCTGGCGCAGGCCAGGCGGCACGAAGGGGATATTGTGGTGGAGCGGATCAGTTCGCCCCTTCCCCGGGTGTCCGGATCGAAGTCCCGGTCTCAGTCGGCCTGAGCGGCGGCCAGTTCCTCCGTGATCCTGGCCATGGTTTTTCCGATGGCGGCCTGGACGGCGGGGGCCTCACGGGCAGGCGAATCCGATGATGTCGGGTGTGTAGGTCATAGGTGCTCCTCGACCTTGCGGGTTTCGTTCTGGATCTCGGCGATGATGGCCTCGCGGGGGGTGACGCTTATGGACGCGACGTTGGCCGGGTCGAATCCCATGGCCAGGGCCAGAAGCTGGGTGTAGTAGAAGACCGGGATCTCGAAGTCGATTTCGCCGCGCTCTTTGAGGGTCTTTTGCGACATGTCGAACTGCAGAAAGCAGGAGGAGCAGGTGGTGGCGATACAATCGGGATCGATCTCTTCCTTGATGGACATGAGCTTGGTCTTAAACAGCTCAAGCGACTTCTCCACGTCCGTGGAGCGCATGCCGCCCATGCCGCAGCAGGCCTCCAGACGCGAATAATGCGGCGCGGACGCCCCAAGGGCCTCGACCAGATCTTTCAAGTGGGTGGGGAAAAACGAGTTTTTCTCCTTCACATGGTAGACGTCCGACGGCCACAGGATGTGGCAGCCGGGCTGAACCGCGATCTTTAGCCCCGAGAGGTCGTACTTCAGGCTCTCTTTTATTTTCTCCACTCCCACCGTGTCATGCAGGACATGGGAGATGTGGTAGATGTCGCTTGTGCCCTTGAACTCGCGATGGATGGCCCCGAGCTTTTCGTTGATGATCTTTTTGCGGGAGGCGTCGGCCTCGATGAAGTGCTTGGCCTCGCTTAAGACCCCGAAGCAGCTGTTGCAGCCGGTCATGATGGGCACGCCGAGATCCTCGGCGATGGTGATGTTGCGGCCGGAAACCGCACACCAGGTGGTCAGATCGAAGGACGGGGCCGTACCCCAGGCCGGGCAACAACCCGCGCCGGGAAGGTCCGTGACCTCGATGCCCAGCGCCGGGAAGACCTTGCGGAAGGACTGTTCGATGTCCGGGGCCTTGAACGGGATGTTGCATCCCAGATAGAGTCCGTATTTTTCCATTGCCAAATCTCCTTCTGGCCGTGTCGCGTTGGCTAAAACAGCCCCAGTTCGCCCATGGGGCTATCGTCGAGCAGGGCCTGGATTTCCTTCTGGGCCTTCTCGTCATAGGCCGAGGTGGGGGCCTTGGCGGGCAGGCCCACCTTCTCGCGTAGCGGCCCGGCCTCGGTGAACACGGCGTGCCCCGTGCCGTACAGGTTCATCTGGCTGGTGGTGGCGGAGGAGGAAAAGGCCAGTTCGCTGGCCTGATACCGGCGATAGGCAAAGACCACTTCCTGGGGCCGCACGCCTTGGGGACAGACCTCGGTACACCGGTTGCAGGCCTGGCAGCCCCAGGTGGAGGTCTCTTCCACCAGTTCCTCGAACTGGCCGTCCAGGATCTTCTTGATGAGCATGCGGCACAGGATCGGAAATCCGGCCTTGACCCCGGGACACACGGCGGAACACGCCCCGCACTGGACGCATTTGAGGACGCCCGTGCCGCCGTATTCCATGATCCGCCTGACGGAATCCTTTATCTTATCGCTGTCGAGAACGATTGCGGGCATGAAACTTCCTCCTTAGGCGGTCAGGGCCGCGATTTGGGCGAATATCTGGTCTTCCGCGTAGCCGTGCAGCACGATGGCCGCCGAGGGGCAGGCCGCCGTGCACACGCCGCAGCCCTTGCACTGGATGATGTCGATGGTCGCCCGGGGCTTCTCGGCGCAGGGCTTGAGGCTGATGGCGCTATACGGGCAGAGGGGCACGCAGATGCCGCAGCCGCTGCACTTTTCGGTCTGCACCTCGGAGATGGTGGGCTCGATCTTGACCCGGCCCTGGCACAGGGGCACGGCCGCAGCCGCCGCAGCGCCCTTGGCCTGGGACACGGTGTCCGGGATGTCTTTGGGGCCCTGGCAGCAGCCGGCCAGGAAGATGCCCTCGGTTGCGGTCTCCACGGGGCCCAGCTTGGGATGCAGTTCCTTGAAGAAGTTGGAGCCGCACAATTGCAGCCCCAGGGTCTGGGCCAGCTTTTTGGTCGCGGGCGGCAGCTCCATGGCCGTGGCCAGGATCACCAGGTCGGACTCGTATTCCACCGGGGAGCAGGCGTCCAGGTCGTAGGCCAGAACCCGCAGGTTGTCACCGGGAAGCACTTCCAGGCCGCCCACCTTGCCGCGCAGGATGTTGATGCCCATGCGGCGGGCGCCGGTGTAGTATTCGTCGTAGTCCTTGCCCGGGCTTCTCACGTCGATAAAGTGCATGAAGATGTTTATGTCCGGATATTTCTCTTTGATGAGCCGGGCCTGCTTGATCATGTACATGCAGCACACCCGTGAGCAGTAGGTGTGGTATTTTTCGTCACGCGACCCCACGCAGGACACAAAGGTCAGGGTGTGGGGCTTTTGGTTGTCGGAAGGCCGCAACAGCTTGCCGCCGGTGGGGCCGGTGGCCGAGATCAGGCGCTCCATCTGAAGCGCCGTGATGACGTTTTTGTTGTCCGGGGCCATCTCCTTGAACCAGCCCTTGTCCATGACCTGGAAACCCGTGGCCACCACGATGGTCCCGACCTTGATCTCCTTGATCTCGCCCGCCGGATCCCACGTAAGGGTGCGGTTGATGGCGTCGGCCGGACAGGCCTTTTCGCAGGGGGCCAGGATGGGCTTGCCGGTTTTTTCGCTGATTTTGGGTGCGGTTCCGATCTCCCGGCCGCCGCAGCTCTTGCAGTGGGCCATGTCCACCACGGCCTTTTTGGGCACGGCCTGGGGAAAATGGATGTAGGCGGCCTTGCGGTTCGACAGGCCCATGTTGAACTCGTCGGGCGTTTTGGAGGGGCACTTTTCGGCGCAGGCCCCGCAGCCGGTACACTTGCTCCAGTCCACGTAGGCCTGCTTGCGGCGGACCTTGACGTTGAAGTTGCCGATATATCCCTCCACGTCCTCGATCTCGGAATAGGTCAGAAGCTCGATGTTGGGATGGTTTCCGGCCTCGACCATGACCGGGGTCAGGATGCAGGCCGAACAGTCGTTGGTGGGGAAGGTCTTGTCCAACATGGCCATGACCCCGCCGATGGAGGGCTCTTTTTCGACCAGGTAGGTCTTAAATCCCATCTTGGCCAATTCCAGGGCCGAGAAGATGCCGGCCACGCCGCCGCCGATGACCAGGGCGGCCTTGGTCACGTCCACGTACTTGTCTTCCAGGGGATGCAGCCTCGCGGCCTTGCCCACGGCGCTGGCCACCAGCCTCTTGGCCTTTTGGGTCGCGCCCTGGGGATCCTGGGCATGCACCCAGGAACCCTGGTCGCGGATGTTGGCCATCTCAAAGAGGTATTTGTTGAGCCCACCGGCCGAAAGAGCGCCACGGAAGATGGGCTCGTGGGTGCGCGGGGTGCAGGCGGCCACCACGACCTTGTCCACCAGGCCGTCACGGATGTCCTGCTTGATCATTGCCTGGCCCGAGTCCGAACACATGAACAGTTCCTTGCGGGCCACGGCCACGTCCGGCAGGGTCTCGGCAAAGGTCCGAACGGCCTCCACGTCGATGACTCCGGCGATGTTCGAGCCGCAATGACACACGTAAACGCCGACTTTCGCCATGTCTTCCTCCTTGGCGCATTTCAAAAAAACGCAGCCTGATCCGTTCCCCATGACTGTGGCGCACGGACGGGCACGCCGATTTCCCGTGGCCTTTTCTTCCGCCCTGTCCGCCGGATCAGCCGCCCCGGCGAGACATCTTTCATCATCCATCCCGCCAAGCTTGCGTCCCGCAACGGGATCATGTCCCATACGCGCTGGCGAGCCGATGCGACGCCGCGCGGCAAGAGCCCGGAATACTTTCCTATCTTTCTAAATCCATTGTTCATTCCTGAGATGCCGGTCAAATTGGAAAGAGATAAGGAGGGTGTTGCTTGCTGTTGCGAATCCTGATGGAGGGGATGATCTTCATTACGGTGTCTTCTCGGTAACAAGGTAATTAAAAAAGGAGCATAAAAAGCATAAAAAATATGCTCCATGCATTTTGGTCACTTCTATCCATGCTATCACTGTATGCCATTGGAAACAATAATTGAAACACATTGATCTTTATTTCACAAACGTCCTGGCAGGCCCGGGGCCGGGGGCAGCCCGCGCCGGTCTCGGGGCGCGGGGCGAGGCGGCGGCGTGCTTCACGTTCAGGCAGGGGCGTGCTATTTCTCCCGTCGCGTCCCGTAGAAATCTCTTTCTCCGATTTGTTGGGATGTTTTTGGGCATTCACCAACGTCGAGGACGCCACAGGGGGCTGCACGGGAGGGCCTATGCGCGGGGACGCGGCAGGACGACTTTTTGTGGTGGCCACGCCCCTTGGCGACGTGACCGACCTTTCGCCCCGGGCGGCCCGGTTGCTGGCCGAGGCGGACGTGGTGCTGGCCGAGGACACCCGGCGCACGGGGCTTCTCTTCAAGCGCCTGGGGATTGCCGCCAAAGGATTTTTGAGCCTGCACGACCACAACGAACAGGCCCGCCTGGAGCAGGTGTTGGGACTTTTGGCCCAGGGCATGACCCTGGCCCTGGTGTCCGACGCCGGGACGCCGCTTCTGTCCGATCCGGGCTACCGCCTGGTGCGGGCCTGCCGTGAGGCGGGGTATGCCGTCTCCCCGGCGCCCGGCCCTTCGGCCGTGACCGCAGCCTTAAGCGCCGCCGGACTGCCGCCCTATCCCTTCACCTTCCTTGGTTTTTTGCCCCGCAAGACCTCGGACATCCGCCGTCTCTTCGAAAAGCACGCCCAGACCGGGGCCACATTGGTCTTTTTCGAGCGCAAAACCCGTCTGGGCAAAACCCTGGCCGCGGCGTCGGCCGCCCTGGGCGAACGGGAATGCGTGGTGGCCCGGGAGATGACCAAGACCTTCGAGGAGTTTTTGCCCGGACGGTTGTCGGATATGGCGGCGAATCCCCCGGAGGTTCTGGGGGAGATCACGGTCGTTGTGGGTCCGGCCATGGATGACGGCCTGCCCACGCCTGCCCCGGAGGTGCGCCGGGTGGCCGGGGAGGTGGCCCGGGAGGGACTGCGGCCCCGGGAGACGGCCCGGCGCGTGGCGGCCCGGG
>NZ_JAZHDB010000107.1:0-4113 GCF_036584575.1 Desulfolutivibrio sp. | reverse complement strand
AGAAACTCGCGTAGAATTCAAACCTCAGGAGAGCCACAATAATTATCGTGTCCAGTTTGCAGATTATATTGCAAATATTATTTGGAGAAGATTTGAGTTAAGAGATCAAGAGGCCTATCAGATTCTTCATCAACATATACAGCACAAGATGTTGTTTCGTCGAAAAAGATAGACCGAAGGGTTTGTTCTTTTTGTGTACAGTGGTAGTATCCACCTGACAGTGCCGCCCCCGCAGGCCACGATAATGCAGCGTCCATCTCCCCGTCCGCTCCGGATTCCTTGGAACGATAGAAGCCATCATAATAACGCCGTATGGCGACAGTCTCCTCCATGCCACGCCGCACTACAGAACAGGCGGCAAAAGCAGCCGCTCCCGCAAGAGCTCGGTGAAGTTGCGCCGCCCGTCGGCCACGACATGGATGTACACCTCACGGGCCGCCTTGTTGACCTGATAGATGACCCGGTACGGCGCGACCTGGATTTCCCGATAGGAGAGGACGTTGACCCGCTGCAACTCCGGCGGGACACGCCCCCGGTCGGGAAGCTCCCTCAGGCTGTCGCGCGCCCGCACGAATTTTTCAAGGACCGCCTCGGCGATGTCCGGGCCGTCGTTCCCGGCCAGAAACGCGAAAATCCCCCGCAGGTCTTCTTCCGCGCAGCGGGTGAACCTGACCGCCCAGGCCGCGTCATCCCCGGCCATCGCGCTTCTCTGCGATCATCGTGCGGATGTCGGCAAAGACCGCGTCCGAATCGCGAAGCTGTCCGGCCTCCACATCGCGAGAGCTGTCCGCCAGCATGCGCAAAAGCGCCAGACTCTCCTGCATCTGGTCATAGGCCTTGACGTTCATCACCACGGCCTTGGCCTCGCCGTTTTGGGTGATGACCATGGGATTGCCCGTTTCGGCAACGGTTTCAATCAGTTGCTTGGCGTTGTTCTTGAGCCAGGAAATGGGCTTGATACCCGAATGCAGTTGCATACTCCCTCCACAGGGGAAAAATTACGACTGAATTTAGGATATCTGGTTCGCCGGACAGAATCAAGAGTCGTGCTGCGGAGGGGGCCGGGGTTCCGGCGCAAATTCTGGTACGCCTGAAGGCCGGTCGGGATGGATCGGTTGCGAACGAGACGCACGCTCCGTGCTCAGGCAGGCACGCCATCGCGAATGGCCGCCTGCCGCTTCCGGAACGTGACGTTCACCTCCACGGTCGTGTCCAGCCGCCCCAGGATCGTGATCAGGCGATCCAGGGAGAACCGCGACAGCCGGGCATTGCGGATACGGGAAAATTCGGAATGGGCGATGCCAGTCAGCCGCGCGGCCTCGCGGGTGGAAAGCCCGCGATCATCCAGCGCGCGGACGATCCTGGCCGCCAGCAGCGCACGCGCCTGCGCAAGGCCTGCGCCCTCATGTCCAAAATCCTGGAACGCGTTGCCGCTCCCCCTGACAAGTTCCAGATCATCGTTCATCGTAACACCTCCTGAAGCCTTTTCAGGCGCTCCCGGATGAGGTTGATCTCCGTCTGGGGCGTCTTGATCCCGTGCTTCGATTTCTTCTGGAACGCGTGCAGCACCCAAATGTCCGAATCGATCTTCAAGGCATAGACCGCACGGAAAGCGTCTCCCCGGTACCGGAGGGCCAGTTCGAAGACGCCGCCGTCCAAGCCCTTGAGCGGCTTGGCCACTCCCGGGGTCACGCCTTCCGCCACCATGGTCAAAGCACTCAGGATGTCTGACTGGACATCCACGGGAACGTCTCGAAATCCTTGCGAGCGGCTTTGATCCAGGAAACCGGCCGTGTCAGTTTCATATAAGGTGTGTTGGCAGATTTGTCACCATTTGGCAAGGCAGACGCGAAGCGTGACGGAGTTTTTTGAAGGGGGTCCAGGGGGGAACTTTTTTGCAAAAAAGTTCCCCCTGGTCTCTTCCTCCCCCCTACTCGTTCCGCAGATACGGCCAGGCCTTTTTGCCCAAGAGCCGCACCGTGCCCCCAAGGCTCAAGAGCACGGTAAGCCCGGCCGCCAGGGCGATGGTCAAAAGGGCCGGGCCTGCCGCGAAATGCCAGGTCATCTTCAGATAGCCGGTGACGAACAGCGCGGCGCAGGCCGTGCCCAGGACCAGCGCCGCCAGCCCGGCGGCCGCCCCGGTCACGGCGTGTTCGGCGAAAAGCATGGTCAGCATGTCGGCCCGGGTGGCCCCGCAGACCTTAAATATCACCGCCTCGCGCGAGCGCGCCGCCAGCGCCCCGCTAAGCGTCTGGGCCAGGACCAGGATGCCTGCGGCCAGGGTGGTCAGGGCCGAGGCGGTCACGGCCAGGGCGATCTTTTCGGCGATGGCCGTGATGTCGGAAAGCGTCTCGCCCACGCTCACCGCCGTGACGTTGGGAAAGCCGGATGACACGGCCGCAAACAGGGCCTCGTCAGCGGCCTTGGGCGCCCCGTCCGGACGCGGCGGCTCCGGCGCGGTGTAGGCCGTGGCCAGATAGGTCAGCGGCAGCCCCTCGAGCGACCCGGGCGAGAGCACGAAGACGTAGTTGATGCCAAGCGACAGCCAGTTGATGCGCCGAAAACTGGTCACGGTCACGTCGAACTCCCGGCCCTGGACGTTTATGGTCACCGTATCGCCCAGGCGCACCCCGTAGCCTGCGGCGGCCTCGGCATCCATGGAGGCCAGGGGCGGCCCGGCGTAGTCCGGCGGCCAGAAGGCCCCGGCCACAATGGCGGAATTCTCCGGCGGGGTGCGGGAGAAGGTCATGCCCCGATCCCCCCGGGCCACCCAGGCCGTGTCCGGATCGACATTGGCCGCCTCGGCCGCCATGCCGCGCACCTTGACGATGCGTCCACGTAGGTTCGGGGCGGTCTGCACGGCCATGACCCCGGGCGTTTTGCGCGCCGTGTCTTCGAAGGCGGCCAGTTGGTGGGGCTGGATGTCGATGAAAAAATAGGCCGGGGCCTTTTCCGGCAGCTCCCGCGAGACCAGGTCGCGAAAATTGGCGTCCACCAGGGCCATGGCCGAAAGCGTCGTCAGCCCAAGCCCCAGCGCCGCCACCACCCCGGCCGCCGCGTTGCCCGGACGCCTCAGCCCCGACACGGCCAGGGCCAGAAGCGGATGGCGCGGCAGGGGGGCAAGTTGCAACCCGCGCGCCAAGAGCCACCCCACGCCACGCAGGACCACGGCCGACAGCACGGCCGCAGCGACGAACCCCAACCCCAGCCGCCGGTCTCCGGTGACCGCCACGGCCAGGACGGCGATGCCCAGGCCGCAGGCCGCCGTCACGGCCAGAACGCCCCACCCCGGGCGGCCGGACGGCAGTTCGCCGTAGCCGCGAAAAAGCGTCAGGGGCGAGATGCGTCCGGCGGCTGACAAGGGCGGCAGGCTGAAAAAAAGCGTGGTCAGAAGCCCGAAGGCGGCGGACGTGGCCAAGGCCGCAGGCGACAGGACAGGGACGATGCGCACCGGCGACAGCTCCCCCAGAAACGGGGCCACGGCAAAGGGCGCGCCCGCCCCCACGGCCAGCCCCAGGCCGATGCCCAGGGCGGCCAGGAAAAGGATCTGGAGCAGGCAGACGGTGAAAAGCACCCGGGAAGAGGCCCCCACGCAGCGCATGGCCGCAAGCGACGTGGCCCGGGCGTTGATCTGGCCGCGCACGGCCCCGGCCACGCCCAGCCCGCCCAAAAGCAGGGCGGACAACCCCACCAGCCCCATGATGCCGGTTAAGCGTTCGAAAAATCCGGACAGGCCCGGCGAGGCCCCCGAGGCCTGGCGCACCCGCCAGGGGGCCCCGGGAAAGGCCGCCTCCAACCCGGCGGCCAGGGCCTTGGGATCGCGCCCCGGGGCCAGGGACACCCGGTAGGCGTAGCGCAGAAGGCTCCCCGGCTGCACCAGCCCCGTGGCCGCCAGACTTTTTTCGGCGACCACAAAACGCGGCCCGAACCCCCAAAAGCTCATCAGGCGATCCGGCTCCCGCACAAGGGCGGCCCGGATGACGTAGGCCGCCTGTCCCAGACGCACCGTGTCGCCCACGGCCAGCCCCAGCCGGGTGAGCAGCTCCGGCGCGGCCACAGGTTGTTTATTTTGGGAAAAATTTTCTTTCCGGTTATTAAAGAAGAACTTAGGTA
>NZ_JAZHDB010000106.1:0-20373 GCF_036584575.1 Desulfolutivibrio sp. | reverse complement strand
CACGGCCACGGCCAGGGGATGCTCGGACAGGCTCTCGGCCGCCGCCGCCAGGGCCAGGGCCGTGTCGGCGCCCAGTCCGCCGGTCCCGGGCGCAACCAGGATGTCCTCCAGAGACGGTCGGCCATGGGTCAGGGTGCCGGTCTTGTCGAAGACCATGGCCGTAAGCCCCCCTGCCCCCTGGAGGGCCGCGCCGCTCTTGACCAGGATGCCCAGCCTTGCCCCCCGGCCCGTGCCGACCATGATGGAAGTGGGGGTGGCCAGTCCCATGGCGCAGGGGCAGGCGATGACCAGCACGGCGGTGAAGATGCGCAGCGCAAAGGTGTAGGTCGCCCCGCCTAAAAAGTACCAGGCAAGGGCCGCGACCACGGCGCAGGCCATGACCGTGGGCACGAAATAAAAGCTCACCCGGTCGGCCAGATCGGCGATGGGGGCCTTGGAGCCCTGCGCCTCGCGCACCAGGGCCACGATGCGCGACAGCGTGGTGTCCGCGCCCACGCGTACGGTCCGCACGGTGAGCGCGCCCGTGGTGTTGAGCGTGCCGCCGGTGACCGTGTCCCCGGGGCGCTTGGTGACCGGCAGGGGCTCGCCCGTGAGCATGGATTCATCCACCCCGGACTGGCCCTCGACCACCTCGGCGTCCGTGGGCACCCGGTCGCCGGGGCGCACCAAAAGGACATCCCCGGCCACCACCTCTTCCAGGGGGATGGGCAGGTGCTCGCCGTCCTTGACCAGGGTGGCCATGTCCGGGGCCAGCCGCATGAGCGCCGCGATGGCGTCGGAGGTTTTGTACTTGGCCCCGGCCTCCAGGTATTTGCCCAAGGAAATCATGGCGATCAAAACGCCTGCGGATTCGAAATAGAGGTCCATGGCCCGGGCCGCCGGGTCCACGCCCATAAGAATCTCGATCAGGTTCCACAGGCTGTGCAAAAAGGCCGCCCCCGTGCCCACGGCCACCAGGGAGTCCATGTTCGGCGCGCCGCGCAAAAGGCTTGGGATGCCGACGGTGTAGAAACGGCGTCCGGCCCACATGATGGGGACCACCAGGACGAACTGGGCCAGGGCGAACCCGGCCGGGGAGTGGTGCGGGTCGAGAAACGGCGGCAGGGGCAGCCCCAGCATGTGCCCCATGGACACGTAGAGCAAAAGGCCGGCCAGGACCATGGCCGGAACAAGCTCCCGGCGCAGGGCGCGCAGGGATTTTTCGGCCTCGGTGCGCCGGGTCTGGAAAAAATCCGTGGTGGTCAGGGATTCGGAGGAAAAGCCCAGGTCGCGGATGGTGCGGCGGATGTCCCGGGGGGTGACGGCGGCGGGGTCGAAGACGAATTTTCCGGTCTCGGCGGCCAGGTTCACCGTCGCCTGGGCCACGCCGGGCATGGCCCCCACCACCCGTTCGATGCGCGACGAGCAGGCCGCGCAGTGCATGCCGGTGACGGCCAGCTCCAGGCTGGCCTGGCTGGGGGGCGGGGTGGCCGTGAATCCCAGGTCCGACACGCGGCTGACCACGGAACCCAGGTCCACCTTGTCCGGATCGAAGGCCAGTTGCATGGACTCGTCGGCCAGGTTGACCGAAACCGAGGCCACGCCCTCCATGCCGGAGACGATTTTTTCGATGCGTGCGGCGCAGGCCGCGCAGTGCATGCCCGAAACGGGCATGGAAACACGTTTGCCGTCAGGGGGTGCTGCTTTTTTCATGTGACATATGTACGCCTTGAAACAAAAAGGGCAAGACCCCGCCCCCCCAGGCCGGATGCGGGGCGCTCCGGAGGTGCGTCGAAACCCGGCCCGCCTGCGACCGCCGGGCCTTGTCTTGCCAAGGGGGAAAAAAATGTTCACAGTGCCCGGTGCGCCCCCTGGTCCGCCAAGGGACCGCGCCCCCGGGATCTTCCATGGCCCGGGAGGCTCCCCATTACCCCGCCGGGACGAAACGCAGGACATGAACCACGCACTTATCGAGATCAAAGATCTTCGCAAATCCTTTCAAGGCCAGGAAGTGCTGCGCGGAGTCAATCTGGCCGTGCCCGAGGGCGGCATCACGCTGATCATCGGCAAAAGCGGCGGGGGCAAGAGCGTGCTCTTAAAGCATATCGTGGGCCTTTTGCGACCCGATTCCGGAGAGATCCTGTTCCAGGGACGGTCCCTGACCGGGATGCGCCGCTCCGAACGGGGGGCCCTGGCCCGCAGCATGAGCTTTATGTTTCAGAACATGGCCCTTTTCGATTCCCTGACGGTGTTTGAAAACATCGCCCTGCCGCTTCGCGAAAAGACGAAGCAGGGGGAAAAGGAAATCGTCGCCCGGGTCATGGACAAGATCGAACGCCTGGAGCTTGGGGTCGTGGCCGGAAAATACCCCTCGCAAATCTCCGGCGGCATGCAAAAGCGCGTGGCCCTGGCCCGGGCCCTGGTCAACGAGCCCCGGGTCATCCTCTTCGACGAGCCGACCACCGGCCTCGATCCCATCCGCAAAAACGGCGTGCTGTCGCTTATCGCCCAATCCCGCCAGACCTTCGGGTTTACGGCGCTCATGGTCAGCCACGACATCCCCGACGTCTTCCGCATTGCGGCCAAGGTGGCCCTGCTGGATGGCGGGCGCATCGTCTTTGAAGGAACCCCCGAGGAGATCCAGGCCACGGACATGCCTGTGGTGACCCGGTTTCTGGCCGGGCAGGAAGAGACGGAAACCGATCTGGAGGGAGCGGCATGAACATCCGCGCCATGAAGTCCCTGCGTCTTTTGGCCCTTTTCATGTGTCTGGCGGCCCTGGCCTCGGGGTGTGCGGCCAGGTCCGGCAAAAACGTCCTTTTCCAGGCCGCCACCATCGATTCTCTGGCCGCCGGGGGCCTGGACGGCGGTGTGGACATCCGCGAACTCTCCCGGCGCGGCGACACGGGCCTGGGCACCGTGGACGGCCTGGACGGCGAGATGGTGGCGGCGAACGGCGTGTTCTACCGGGTGGCCTCCGACGGCTCGGTAAACGTCATCGATCCGGCCACCCGGTCGCCCTTCGCCATGGTGGTCTTTTTCTCCGCCGACCGCACCGTGCCCGTCCCCGGCGGCGCGTCCCTGGCCGAGGCCACGGAGGCCCTGGACGCCTCCCTGCCCACGAAAAATCTCTATTACGCCGTGCGCCTGACCGGAACCTTCGCCAGCCTCAAGGTCCGCAGCGTGCCGGGCCAGAGCCGTCCCTATCCGCCCCTGGCCAAGGCCCTGGCCGAGCAGAGCGTGTTCGAGCTGGAAAACGTGACCGGGACCATGGTGGGCTTTCGCTGCCCGAAAAACGTGGGAGGCCTCAACGTGCCCGGCTGGCATCTGCATTTCATCTCCGACCCTGACGCCTCGGGCCGTCGCGTGGGCGGCCATGTGCTGGCGGGCCGGGCCGGGACGGTCACGGCCGAGGTGGCGGACCTGCGGCAGGTGGAGATGGTGTTTCCGAAGCTGGGGGATTTCGACGCCACTCCCCAGGCCGGGGAGGCGCAGCCGATCAAGGGCGAGGCCGTGGGACACGACTAAACCGCGTCGGGGAAATGCCGGTATCTTTTTAGGAAGAAACAAAGAGCCCGAGCTGCAATCCTCTCCCGTCGTCGGTGCGAATTTTGAGGATATGCGGCCAGCCGCCGGTGGGGCCTGCCTTAGAGGTTGCCGGTGTTGCGCTCGAAGACCCGAAGTTCGTTGACGATGAGGTTGCCCACGGTCTTGATGTTCTGATTCTCCTGGCTCATGGTCAGATCCCCGACGCGCTTGATCTCGGAACGGATGACCTCCAGCACGAATTCCTTGATGTCCTGGATGCGTTTTTCCACATAGGCGACATCCGACGGCTCCCTCATGTTCTCCAGGATATCGGTCAGTTGCATGACCAGATAGGCCCTCTCGGCATAGAAGCTCGACGAGGCGGCCAACAGCCCCAGGGTGTTTTTTTCCGCCGGGTCGTCGGCGCTTAAAAAAAGGTCCGAGGCCATGGCGGCGTATTCCGTGAAATGTTCGTGGGAGGAGCGGAAATGTTTGGCCGAGGCCTGGACCGGAAGGGCCTGGGACAACGCCAGACAGGCCATGACGAAAAGGGCCAGCGGTTTTTTCATGAGTCATCCTCCGGATGGCGGCGAAACCTTCGGCGGCATGTCACGCCGCCGAAACGGGATGCCGGTTCCTACCAGTTTTTTTCCGCCCCGGCAAAGCGCGCCTGCCTCCCTGGCGCCAGACGTGTCCCTCCTTGGAACCGTCACGAGAAACCGTTACGATCACATGGCGAGATGTTCGTCATCCCGGCAGGGCAAGGGCCGCTGTGGCCCGAAGCGTAGCGGCCGGATGTTTTTATAAAGTCACTGGTTTTGAGGAGAAAGGCCCGAAGCGGCCATTGACTTTTGGCGCAGTTGCCCTACATCCGCGCCATGGCGGCGGCCATGCCGCTAAACGCTGCAACGTCGGGGAGGCCTATGCACCGGTTCCTTTTCGTCTGCTGTCTTGTGGCGGCGCTGCTCACGGCCGAAGCCGGGGCAGGCGCCGCCCGGGCGGGAATGCTCACCCTGACCTTTGACGACGGGCTGGCCAGCGTCTACGCCCACGCCTTTCCCATCCTCAAAAAATACGGCATCGCGGCCACCACGGGCATCATCGCCGCACGCCTGAAAAACGCCGACGACGATTTCATGAACGTGGCCCAACTGCGGGAGCTGACGCAGGGCGGCTGGGAGGTGGCCTCCCACGGCCTGACCCACAAGCGGCCCGTGGACATCCCCGAAGGCTACGCCCAGGAGCCGCTCGCCAACTGTCGCAACGTCAAGGGCAGCGAAACGGTGTTCGAGGCCAAGTATGCCTATGAGGAGATGGCCGGGCTGACCGAGGACGGGAGGCATCTCAAGGAGCTCGACAACGAACGCGAGGTGAAAAACACCCCGGGCAGCTATTATTACGACGAACTGATCGGCGAGGTGGTGTTTCGGCCCCTGGACCCCGACGATGTGGAGGACGGCAGCATCCGGGCCGTGTCCTATCAGCGGGAGATGGAGGAGTCGCGCGAGGTTCTGGCGGAGATGGGATTTCCCGTGCGCACCTACATCACCCCGCACAACTACTGGACCACCCACATGCGCGACCTCAGCCGTTCCCTGTACGACCAGGTCGTTGCCGGCGGCGATGCCGGAAATTTTCCCGGCCGCACGGATCGCTGGTGGATCAAGCGCCATGTGGTGCATACGGCCGATTCGGCCCAGACCATCATTGATTTGGCGAAAAAGGTGGTCATCGACCAGGACGGCTGGCTGGTGCTCTGCCTGCACGGGGTGGGCGACGATGTGGGCTGGGAGCCCTGGTCTGCCGCCAACCTGGAGGCCTTTGCGGCCTGGATCGCGAAAAACGGGGTGGTCACGGTGACGATTGCCGAAGGGACGCGGCGATATTTCCAGGACAAAGGTCTTCCCAGGGGCAACGGATGAGCCGCCGTTCTTTGCGCATCGTTGTGGCCGGGTTTTTCGTGGGCTTTCCCCTGGGCGGGCAGGCCTGGATGATCCTGCATTACCTGTTGGGACTTTCCCGGCTGGGGCATGAGGTGCTTTTTGTGGAGGACGCCTCGGACTGGGCCTATCCCTTCGACCCGGCCGTGGGGCATGGCGTGGACGACTCCGGCCACGGCCGGGCGGTCCTGACGGACATGCTGGCCCGGTACGGCCTGGCCGGGCGCTTTTTCTACCGCAGCGACATCGAGGGCCGCACCTTCGGGGTCGCCCCCGACGAGATGCGGCGTTTTTGCGCCACGGCCGACCTTTTTCTCAACGTCTCCGGGGTGGTTCCCTTGCGCGAGGAATACCTCACCCCCCGGGTGCGGGTCTTTATCGACACCGACCCGGTCTTTACCCAGGTCAAGGTGGAGCGCGACCAGGGGATGAGCGACTACGTCCTGGCCCACGAGCATTTTTTCACCTACGGCCTGAACCTGCCCGCAGGCGGCGTGCCGGGCGTGCCCTTGTCGGGCCTGGACTGGAAGCCCCTGGCCCCGCCCGTGGTGCTCGACCTGTGGGAAGGCGGGGTCTCGCCCGGCCGGGGCTACACCACCATCGGCACCTGGGACGCCAAGGACCGGGATCTGGAGATCGGCGGCCGCCGCCTCAGTTGGCGGAAAAGCCTGAAATACGAGGCCATGATCGATCTGCCCGCGCGCCTTCCCGGAGTGGAGTTGGACTTGACCATGAGCGGCATGAAGGAAGCCGCGCCGCGCTTCGCCGACGCCGGGTGGATCGTGCGCGACGCCCTGGCCGTCTCGGCCGACCCGCGGGTCTACCGCGACTACATCCTGCGGTCCAAGGCCCATTTCTCCCTGGCCAAGGACCAGAACGTGCTGCTCAAAAGCGGCTGGTTTTCGGATCGAAGCGCCAGCTATCTGGCGGCCGGAAAGCCGGTCATCGACGAGGACACGGGGTTTGGCGCGGTTTTGCCCACGGGCGAGGGCCTTTTCGCCTTCGAGGGGCCGGACGCGGCCGTAGCCGCCATCCGGGCCGTGGAGGCCGATCCCGTGCGCCACGGCCGGGCCGCCCGCAAGATCGCCGAAGCCCATTTCGATGCGGCCAAGGTCTTGTCCGGGCTGCTTGCGGCTGTAGGGCTGGGCTAATTCGTTTCTTCGATCCTCGCTGGCCTTTTTCCACATTTTCCCCGCCGCCGCTTTTGGCCTGGCTGGCGGTCGGCGACGCCCTTGCCGCCTCCGCCCCCCAAGTCACCCCCCAAGTCACCCCCCAAGTCGGACAACTGTTGCGGGTCATGCAAGGCGACATGCCGCGTGAGGCGGTGCAGCATCTCCTGCGTTTGCAGGATCGCAAGTCCTTTCGGGAACGCTCTCTCGGACCGGCCCTGGCGGACGGACTTGTGGAGATGACCATTGCGGACAGGCCCGCAAGCCGTCGGCAACGGTGTCGGCTGACGGAGAAGGGGCGTCGGTGGCGGAAAGGATGTGTCGAGGAAGAAGAGGGCGGGGGAGAGCCATGCATAGGTGAGGATTTTGAAACGCGCTGACGGCGAAGAAAAAGCCATGTCTAGCCTGGAGGAGGTCTTTCCGGACATGGGGGCGGGCGACGCGTTGCGCGGGGCGCGGGTCAAGGAGAACATGACCCAGGCCGTCCTGGCGGCGGCCATCGGCGTGCGCCGGGAGCTTGTCTCGCAGATGGAGCACGGCCGCCGGGTCATCGGCAAGGAGATGGCGCGGCGGCTGGCGAAGGCGCTTGGCGTGGATTATCGGGTGTTTTTGTAGGCGGCCAGCTCCCGGCGCTCCAGGCGAAGCGCCAGATTCGCCGTCCCCCCTTCCCCGAAATCCCCTTCGCCATAGGGCGCGAGAAATTCCGGCAGCATGTAGGCGGATATCTCTCCCGGCATGGGGGAAAAGCCGCATGCTCCGCCGCCGCAAAGCGAAGCACCTTGTCAGGGCAGGGTGTACCACGACCCCTTGCCAGCCCCATGCCGCACTAACAATCCCTGCCCCACGAGCCTGCGGAAATGCTCCTTGAGCGTATTGCGGCTGGCCCCGGTCATGGCGATCATCTCCCTCATGGTGACCCGGCCGTGCATCCGGGCCTGTTCGACGATCCGCACGGCAAGTTCGGGCAGGGCGGCAAGCACGATCCTCTCCCGTTCCACCTTGGCCGCCAGACGGCGCGTCTGCTGCTCCAGGGCGCGCAGAAAAAAGACGAGCCAGGGCTGCCAGTCCGGCGTATCCGTGCGGATCGTGCTCTGGGTCCGGCGCAGGGCGAGGTAATACGCCTCCTTGCTGTTCTCGATGACGCTTTCCAGCGAACTGTACGGGACATAGGCATAGCCGTTTTGCAGCAAAAGCAGCGTGGTCAGGATGCGGCTTAAGCGCCCGTTGCCGTCCTGGAAGGGGTGGATTTCCAGGAACACCACGATAAAGACGGCGATGCGCAGCAACGGGTGCAGATTGCCGCGTTCGGCCTCGGCCGTGAACCAGGCCGCAAGCTCGGCCATGCGCCGAGGCGTGTCGAACGGCGAGGCGGTTTCGAAAACGATGCCGATCTGCCGCCCGGATGCGTCGAAGGCGGCCACGCTGTTGGACGTTGTCTTGTATTCCCCGCGATGCCGGGCGTCCTTGTCGCTGTGGCGCAACAGGTCGCGGTGCAACTGTCTGATGTGGTTTTCCGTCAAAGGGATGTCCGCCCAGGATTCGAAGATCGTCTCCATGGTCTGGGCGTACCCGGCCACCTCCTGTTCGTCGCGGGAGGCGAAGGGGGTGACGGTGAGGCGCGACAGGAGCTTTTCGACGTCGCTGTCGGAGAGTTTCGCCCCTTCGATGCGGGTGGACGATCCCACGCTTTCGATGGTGGCGATGCGACGCAGGGCATGTAGCCGGTCGGGGGCCAACGTGCCGAGGGCGCGCCATGCCCCCTTGAATTCGTCGCACGCCGCGATGAGCGTCAAAAGCTCCGGGGTGATGCGGATGGTGTCGGTTCGTAGCACGGGTGCGCCTCCTCACCCAAAAATACACCCATATTCACCCATAAGTCCAGGGCCGCCACGGGCGGAATCGCCACGGCGGCGGTCATCAGGACATGGAACCGTGATGGGAATGGCGGCGGCCATCGGCGTGCGCCGGGAGCTTGTCTCGCAGAGGGGGCACGGCCGCCGGGTCATCGGCAAGGCGCTTGGCGTGGATTATCGGGTGTTTTCGGAGGCGGCCTTCACCGGACGTGTGATCCGAAGCGACAGATTCACCGTCCCCCCCTCCCCGAAATCCCCTTCGCCGTAGGGCGCAAGATACTGCGGCAGCATGTAGTCGGAGATGTCCCCCGGCATGGGGGAAAAGCCGCACTTCGCATAGGCGCGGATCGCCCGGGCGTTCTCCCTGGACGGCCGAATCAGCGCAGTATGGATGCCGAGTTCCCGGCCAAGCCTGTCCAAAAGCGTCCGGATGGCCGCCGTGCCGTAGCCCTTGCTGCACAGGGACTCGTCCGCCAGCCACAGGTCGATCTCGGCCACGCCCGGCTTGAGGTGGAAGCAGGTGTAGGAGATGCAGCCCACATCGCGGCCGACCGGGCCGCGTCGGCCTGGCGGGGCCGCCGTGACGGGAGGGTCCTCCGTGACGGGAGGGTCCTCCGTGATGGGCGTGACTGTAGGCTGGCCGGACGGCCGTGCGCCGTCTTGGGCGTCGTCCGGCGGGGCGTCCGTGGCCACGATGACGAAGTAGCGCCCCTTGTCCTGGGACGAGCCGTCGAAGAAAAAATCCTGCTCGTCGCCGGAAAACGTTTCGAAGTCCGGCAGGCCGTCGTGGGCGGGCGTGCCGTCGAAGCGGCGCAGCCAGTCGTAGAAGCGCCGCCGGTCGGCCTGCACGGCGGGACGCAGCGTCACCATCCCGTCTTTTTGCATCACGATTTCCTTGCCCGGCCTCATCTCCACGAAGGACGCCACTGGCCGCCCCGCCTTTCGCGTCCCGGACCTTGCGCGGCCCTTCGGCAAAACGCGCAGGTCATCTCCCATACCCCCTCCCCACGAAAAACATGCCCCATGTTTTTCGTTCCCGGCGCTCCCGCCGCCCCGCCAAAAGTTTTGGAAAGGGGTTCGGGGGAAACTTTTTTCAAAAAGTTTCCCCCGGGGTCTTATCTGTTCACCGACTGGGTGACATCATTGAGCCGGGTCAGCACGGTCACGTAATAGCGGGCCATCTTGCCCCGATGGTCGGCCAGCATGGAGTCGTGGGCGCCTTCGACGACGAACGGCGGGTCGAAGGAGCAGATCTTGTCCATGGCCCGGAAGGCCTCTTTGAGGTTTTCCTCGCCGCCTTTCTGGCCGATGGACGGATAGCATTTGACCAGGGCGTAGAGGAAGTCGCGCACCACGAGCATGGCCCCCTGGGCGTAGTAGACGCGGTCGTCCTCCTCGGAGAAGGAAACCTCGTCGCCGGACTGGATGAGCAGCCCCATGGGTTGGTCCAGGAATTCCCGCCCGGTGATGTAGGTCAACAGGTCGTAGATGTCGTCGGTGCGCAGGTTGAAGACGGCGGTTCCGGCGGCCAGTTCCTTTTCGTACTGGCGCACCAGGTCGATGCCGGCCCGGTATTCGCTTTCCGTGGAGGAATGAAAAAATCCCCAGATGTCTTCGGCGTAGACGAGGCGTTTTTCCCGGGCGGCCTTCAATCCCTCATGTTCCGCGCCCATGGCCCCGTGCTTGCTGCACCGGGTGGAGAAAAAGCGGATGAGCATGCGGGTGGAGAAGATGACGCCTTTTTGGCGCGAGGCCCGGTTATCCAGGAACCGGGTGGGGAAGAAGTCGTTGGCGGACCAGCCGAAGGTGGAGCCCAGTTCGCGTTCCAGTTGATGCACGATGGCCTCGGCCAGCACGGCGCCCTTTTCCTGGGGCGTGGAATTTTCGCCCACGTTTTGGGTCAAGGCCTTGACGGATTCGTCCACCTCGGCAAAACGTGTGGGGTCCACGGCGTCGTAGATGCCGTTTAAGAGTCCCATGGCGTAGAAGGCCACGGGCCAGAACAGGATGAATCCGGCGGCGATGATCAGGTATCTGGCCGGAATGCGGCGGGCGAAGATGGATTTTGGGGTGGAGTCGGACGAATTCGGGTCGGGGCTTTGCATGGGGGCATCCTTTTTTCGGGGCGTGGCCGCTGGCGCCGGGCCGCGCATGTGTGCGGGGGGAGAGTAGTCCGATCCGCGAAAGGCGGTCAAGAGATGCGCCAGGGCGGCATGCGTGGCGGTTTTTTTCCGGGCGGTGTGGGTGAAAAGGGCCCAATGTGGATTGAAAAGCGTTTGACTTGGGGCTAAAAGGGCCTTCATGCCGGAAAAGACAATACTTTTTGTCGCCCAGGCGCAGGCGGTGACGGCGCTCTTCCAGAGCCTCAAAGAGGCCAGGGTGACTGGCGCAATCGCCGACTCCCTGTCCGGAGCGTTGGCTTTCCTCAAGAAAACCAAGCCTATCCTCATTTTTTCCCAGGCCAAGATCGGCATCTATTCGGCGGATTCGCTTTTGGCCAAGGCCCGGGAGGCCGGGAATTTCCCGCCCACGGTGGTCTTCACCGACCGGGGCTCGGCGGCCGAGGCCCAGCGGTATCTGGAACTCGGGGCCAAGGATTACTGGCTCGAACCCCTGTCCTGGGAGAAGATCCAGGCGGTCATGCCCCGCGATGGCGAACCGGGCATGGGGCTGCGGGCAGGGGAGCCCGTGTCGCGATCCGAGGCCGCCCCGGCCGACAAGCGCGCTCATGCCGGGGTGACGGGCCAAAGCGACGCCCCGTGCGGGCGTTTCGCCATCATCGGCGATCATCCGGCCATCCGCCGCGTCCTGTCCCTGGCCAGACAGGTGGCCAAATCCCGGGCCACGGTGCTTATTTCCGGCGAATCCGGCACGGGCAAGGAGATGTTCGCCCGCTTCCTGCACGCCCAGAGCGACCGGGCGGCGGGGCCGTTTGTGGCCATCAACTGCGCGGCGCTTCCCGAGCACCTGCTGGAGAGCGAACTTTTCGGCCATGAGAAGGGGGCGTTTACCGGGGCCATCGCCCGCAAGATGGGCAAGTTCGAGCTGGCCCAGGGCGGCACCATCCTGTTGGACGAGATTTCCGAGATGGATCTGGGGCTCCAGGCCAAGCTTTTGCGCGTGCTCCAGGAGGGCGAGTTCGACCGGGTGGGCGGCACGGAGACCGTGCGGGCCGATGTGCGCGTCCTGGCCACCACCAACCGCCGTCTGGAGGAATACGTCGAGGAGGGGAAGTTCCGGCAGGATTTGTACTACCGCTTAAACGTCATCCCCCTGAAGCTGCCGCCCCTGCGGGAGCGCGGCCAGGACATCCCGGGCCTTGCCGCCTATTTCACGGAAAAATACTGCCGGGCCTACGGCCTGGACAAGATCCGGTTCACGGCCGAGGCCATGGACTGGCTGACCGCCTACGACTGGCCGGGCAACGTGCGCGAGTTGCAAAACCTCATGGAGCGGGCCGTGCTTTTGGCCGGCGGCGGGGCCATCAAAAAGGCCCATTTCCTGCTCGACGCCGACAACTGGCCGGACATGGAGTCCGATGGCGGCGATGCGCAGGAGATCCTGGCCCCGGAAGCGCCCATACCGACGGACGCGGCGGCCACGCCCGCGCCTGCCGCCGCCCCGGACGCCGAAGGCGGGCTGGTTCCGCCGGGGGGCTTCTCGGCCCTGGCCGGGGCGCCGACCGGGGACATCGAGACCCTGGACGTCATGGAGCGGCGCATGATCATGAAAAGCCTGGACAAGACCGAGGGCAACCGCACCCAGGCGGCGCAGCTTTTGGGCATCTCCGTGCGCACGCTCCGCAACAAGCTCAACGAATACCGCAAACTGGGCATGGACATTCCCTAGCCGCCGGTCTTTTTCGTCCGACCCGCCAGCTTTTTTCCAAAACGCCAACCACAAGGCTTTATTGCCGTATGGCCCAGCCCACGACCTTCAATATCCTGATGTATTCCCACGACACCTACGGTCTGGGGCACATCCGCCGCACCCTGGCCATCGCCTCGCACATGCGCCAAAAGGGGGTGAACATCCTCATCCTCACCGGCTCCCCCCTGGCCGGGCGCTTTTCCTCGCCCGAGGGCGTGGATTTCGTGCGCATCCCGGGCATGATCAAAAAAACCAACGAAGAATATCTGCCCCTGTCCATCAAGATCAACGCCCGCCACGCCCTCAACATCCGGCGCAACATCATCGTGGCCACGGCCAAGGCCTTCCAGCCGCACCTTTTCATCGTGGACAAGGCCCCCATGGGCCTCAAACGCGAGGTCATCCCCACGCTCAAGTGGCTCAAGCGCCGCCTGCCCAAGACCCGCACCATCCTGGGCCTGCGGGACATCATGGACGACGCCGAGAGCACGCGAAAGGACTGGCGGGACAAAGGCGTCTACGAGGTTTTGGAGAAGTATTATTCGGAAATCTGGGTCTACGGCGACCGGGATCTCTACGATCCCATCGTGGAATACGACATCCCCGAGAGCATAAGCCAAAAGATGGTGTTCACGGGCTATATCCCGCGCCTGGTGCCCTTGCGCCATTCCATGGCTGCGGTGCGGCGCGAGGAGCGCATCTCCGGCGAGGAAAAGCTGGTGCTGGTGACCACGGGCGGCGGCGGCGACGGCTATCCGCTCATGGAGGCCTACCTGGACATGCTCGAAGACATGGGGGAGCCGCCGTTTCGCAGCGTGCTGGTGTCGGGGCCGTTCATGCCCCGGCCCGAGCGGGAGGCCATCGCCCGGCGTGCGGCGGGCCTTCGGGTGCGGTTTTACCATTTCTACCGGCGCATGGAGGTGCTTTTGGGGCTGGCCGACGCGGTGGTGACCATGGGCGGCTACAACACCACCTGCGAGATTTTGAGCCAGATCAAGCCGTCGCTGGTGATTCCCCGGGAGGTGCCGCGCATGGAGCAGCGCATCCGGGCGGAGATGCTCAGCCGTCGCAAGCTGATTGAGTTTTTGCCCTGGGAGGATCTGTCGCCGGATTCCCTGCGGGACAAGATCGGGGCGCTTCTGGACGATCCGGAGCCCTATTGCCGGGCCATGGGGGCGTTCAAGTTCTGCGGGTTGGATGTGATCTCGGCCCGGGTGGCGGAGTTTCGCGCCGCCCAGGAGGGCGAGGGGGGCGAGGCCCCGGTGCGGCCGGAGAAAAAGCGGGCCGGTGAGGCTGCGGCTGCG
Source organism: Desulfolutivibrio sp. (assembly GCF_036584575.1). Taxonomy (NCBI): domain Bacteria; kingdom Pseudomonadati; phylum Thermodesulfobacteriota; class Desulfovibrionia; order Desulfovibrionales; family Desulfovibrionaceae; genus Desulfolutivibrio; species Desulfolutivibrio sp. The sequence continues at coordinate 6,730 of NZ_JAZHDB010000106.1, read as the reverse complement.
GCGACGGGCGAGGGGTAGACGCGGTATGGCGCATCTTGACATGGTACTTTTTGATAGTACTATCTGTTGGCCGTGAACGCGAAAAATCGTAAGACTCTTCTCGCGCTCTATGAGCAGCCAACTCCATGCGATATCGGTTGGACGGACGTGGAGGCGCTTTTCCTGTCGTGCGGCGCGGAGATTCGAGAAGGAAGAGGATCACGGGTCCGGGTCGCTTTGCGGGGAAAGGTTGCCGTGTTTCACCGGCCGCATCCCAGTCCGCGATGTGGCAGGGCGACTGTCCGGGACGTGCGGGAATTCTTGCGCAACGCGGGAGTGAAACCATGAACCTCATGCGCTACAAAGATTTTCTTGGTGAATTCGAATACGACGAACTGGAACGGATATTTCACGGCCGGGTGGTGAATATCCAGGACGTGGTGACGTTCGAGGGGCGGTCGATTGCCGAGCTCGAAACGGCGCTGGCCGACTCCGTTGAGGACTATCTGGAGTTTTGCCAGGAGATCGGAAAAACGCCGGACAAGCCGTATTCGGGGAAATTCAATATCCGCATTTCTCCTGCCGCCCACCGGCTGGCGGCAGCCGCCGCCAAGGTGCAGGGCAAGAGCCTGAACGCCTTCGTGGCCGAAACCATCGAGCAGGCGGCGAAAAGCGCCCTGGCGTGATCGTGGAGGCGGCACGGGCCGCCTGTCCGTTCGGACTGCGACCTATTTCTCAAGGAGATCACGTTTCATGGCCGATTCCAGGCCCGTTTTAGCCATGGTCCTAAAAGGCTATCCCCGCATTTCCGAGACCTTTATTTCAAACGAAATAAGGCTCTTGGAGGAACTTGGGCTGCGCATCCGGATCATCTCCATGCGCAAACCCCGCGAATCCTTCGCCCACGCCTCGGTGTCGCGCATACGGGCCGAGGTGGTCTATTTGCCCGAGATGCTCTCCGGGCACTGGGGCGAATTTTTACGCCGCAACCTGCGCCAGTTGCGCGCCCGCCCGGCGGCCTATCTCAAGGCCACGGCCCGCATGCTGCGCCAACTCATAAAAACCCGGCGCTCGGCCTCGCTTAAGCATCTGCTCCAGGCCGGGTATCTCCTGCAAGACCCGAAGTCCGATCCCCCGGCGGCCCATTTCCATGCCCATTTCGCCCATTCCCCGGGCTCCGTGGCCCGGTACGCGGCCATGCTCACGGGGCTGCCGTTTAGCTTCACCGGCCACGCCAAGGACGTCTACACCCAAAATCCCGCCAGCCTGGCCGAAAAACTGCGTCACGCCGCCTTCGCCGTGACCTGCACCGGACACAACCGCGACTACCTGGAGCGCCTGGCCGCCGGGCGCACCCCCGTGCATCTGGTCTACCACGGCATCGACCTGTCGCTTTTCACGCCTGGGCCGCCGCCGCCCCTCGAACCCCCTTTTCGCATCCTCGCCGTGGCCCGCCTGACGGCCAAAAAGGGCCTGCCCACGGTCATCCGGGCCTTGGCCCTTTTGGCCGAACAGGGGCTGGACTTCACCTTCGACCTCATCGGCGAGGGCGAGGATCGCCAAAAGCTCGAAGCCCTGGCGGGCTATTCGGGGCTGGCCACCAGGGTGTGTTTCCTCGGGGCCCTGCCCCACGAGCAGGTGCTGGAGTTCTACCGCGCCGCCCATGTGTTCGTCCTGGGCTGCCAGGTGCTCCAAAACGGCGACCGCGACGGCATCCCCAACGTGTTGGTGGAGGCCATGGCCATGGGCGTGCCCGTGGCCGCAACGCACGTCTCGGCCATCCCGGAATTGGTGGAGGAGGGGAAAACCGGCCTTTTGGTTCCCCCCGGCGACCCCGAGGCCCTTGCCCAGGCGGTGTATCGGCTTGTAACCGACGCCGCATTGCGGGACCGGATCATCCCGGCGGCCAGGGACACGGTGCGGGCCGACTTCGACAACACGGTCCACACCGCCCGGCTGGCGAACATCTTCCGGGCCCTGGCCGGAAGTCCCCCCGGGATGTTCGCCGACCCGGAACCGGACGCTTCGGGGTCGCTGAAGCCGTGAAAATCGCCTTCTATGCCCCCATGAAGCCCCTGTCGGACCCCACCCCGTCGGGCGACGCCACCATCGCCAAGGGGCTGGTGGAATTTCTGCGCTCCCGGGGGCATGAGGTCATGGAGGCCAGCGCCCTGCGGGCTCGGTGGATCTTCAAGAAGCCCTGGCTGTGGCCCGGGGTGCTGTGGGAGCGGCGCGAGACCGGGATGCGACTGGAGGACGCCCGGGCCGACCTGTGGCTGACCTATCACGCCTATTACAAGGCCCCGGACGTGCTCGGACCCTGGTGCGCCCGCCGGGCGAGCGTCCCCTACGCCATCTTTCAAGGCATCTATTCCACCAAGCGGGCCAAGACCCTGGGCACCCGGCTGGGGTTTCTCCTGAACCGCCAAAGCCTCTTGGCGGCGGCTCACGTCTTCACCAACCGCCTGCTCGACCAGGAAAATTTGCGCCGGATCATCCCGGAAGACCGGCTCAGCTATGTGCCCCCGGGCATCTTCCCCGGGCAGTTCGTCTTCGATCCGGCGGCCCGCAAGACGCTGCGCGCCGAACTCGCCGGGGACGGCCCGGTCATCGCCACGGCGGCCATGTTCCGGCCCGGGGTCAAGGTCGAGGGCCTGCGCTACCTCATAATGCGGCTTGGGGAGCTGGCCCGGGAGGGGCGGCGGTTCCGGCTGCTGGCGGCCGGGGACGGGGTCTGCCGGGAGGAGATCATGGAGCTGGCCCGGCGGGAGTTGCCGGGGCGGGCCTTTTTTCTGGGCCGTGTGCCGCGCGAGGAGCTGGCCGGGGTCTTCAGCGCCGCCGATCTGTTCGCCTTCCCGGGCATCCGGGAATCCCTGGGCATGGTCTACCTGGAAGCCCAGTCCGTGGGGCTGCCTGTGGTGGCCTTCGACAACGGCGGGGTGCCCGAGGTGGTGGGCCGGGACGAGACCGGGTTTCTCACGCCGCCCTTCGACGACGCGGCCTTTCGGGCCGCCCTGCGCCGCCTGCTGGACGACCTGGACCTGCGCCGGTCCATGGGCGAACGGGCCGAGGCCAGGGTGCGCCAGCGCCACGACCTGGGAGTCAATTACGCCGCAGCCGAGGCCGTGCTCACGGCCCTGGCCGACCGTCCCCTGCGGGAGCTTTTTCCCCGCCAAGGACCGCCCACAGGCGTAAAAAACCGATGAAGTCCGTTTCTTTCAGCCGTTTGCAGGCCAGATAGCACCCCACATATTCCTCGATGCCCATGTCCCGGCCGTAGACCGGAAAAAGAGGCGCCTCGGGCAGAAAGGTCAGCCCGAGCCGGGTCGCAATCCGTGGGTGGATGGGCATGGTGAATTCCCCGAAGGGATCGGGGAAGGCCTCGCGCACCGGCGCCGGAAGGGGCGGATAGCCCAGCCTTTCCAGAACCGCCTCGGCCATCGTGAGGCATAGGGACCGTCCCGGATGGTTCACCGTGTGAAACGCCAAGGCATGGCGGCACATCTCGCGCACGGTGTGGGACAGCTTGATGTCCCAGTGTTTTTCCTTCTCCGCCTCCCGGCGTCTGGAGTTCTCCATGATGGCGTCCAGATCGTAATAGCGGGCGGGGTCCGTGTGCAGATAGAGGTGCATGATCTCGCGATCCGACAACCCCCGGGAGAGCAGTTCGTCCAGAAAATAATCGGAATAGGCAAAGGTCGTGTTGGAGGACCAAAACGGCCAATAGTCCAGAAAAAAGAGGTTGGGCAGGCACAGCGACGGACATCCGGCGGGCAGTTGGGATAAAAGCGCCTCGCTGGACAGTTCCCCCCATTCCGCTCCCAGGCGTTGGTACAGGAAGAGGCCGCAGCGGCGAAGCAGGGCAGGGGGCACGGGCTGTCGCGTATAGTTGAGGGCATGGGCCACCTCGAAATTCCGGCTGAACCCGGGATGCGCGGCGAAGAGCTTCGCCAGGGGTTCGCCCTGGCAGTTGGCGTGAATCAGGCAAAGGGGCTTCATGGCCCGCCCATGGTAGCCGCACCGGGCCGTCCGGGGCAAGGGGGCGGGGGCGGCCCGGGAAAATGTGCTGGCGGGTCCAGCGACCGTCGTGGTATTCGTAAACGGTTATGGTGGCGCGCGGGCCTGTGACCCGACGTCCGGTCGAGGCGGCCCGCCTTCGGCGTTGCGAGGCGGAAAATGATCCGAAACGGCCTGTTTGCCGCACGCGGGCCACGGGGCGCGTAGCGTTGGCGCGTCAAACGGCACGGGGCGCCATGTTCCGAAAACGACTAGGTGAAATCCATTCCCGAGGCCTGGTGGCCGTCGGCCCCCGGACCACGGTGGGCGAGGTGGCCGGACTTTTGCGCGAGCGCGCCCTGTCCTGCCTGCCGGTGCTCGAGGATGGCCGTCCCGTGGGAATTGTCACCGAGCGGGGACTTTTGTGGGCCGTGGCCGCCGATCCCGGCGTGGCCCGGACAGACGTGTCCACGATCATGTCCTCCCCGGTGTTGACGGCGACCCCGGACATGTTCGCCCACGAGGCCTATTCCCTGCTGCAACAACACCGGTTGCGCCACCTGGTGGTGGTCGCCGCCGACGGCACGGCCTGCGGCGTGATCTCCCAGTCCGATCTGGTGGAGCATCTGGGCTACGAATATTTCGTCGAACTGCGCCGCCTGTCCCGGATCATGGTCCGCGACGTGGTGACTGCAGCGCCCGCCACCCCGCTGGCCGAGGCCCTGGGCCTTATGGCCGAAAAAAACATCAGTTGCCTGTTGGCCGTGGAGGATGGCCGCCCGGTGGGCATCTTCACCGAACGCGACGCGGCCTCGGTGATCCTGGCCGGCGAGGCGGCCTGCGCCCTGTCCCTGGGCGACGCCATGCGCACCCCGGTGCTCACGGTCGACGCCGACATCCCGGTCCACGAGGGCCTGTCGCTGATGCGCCGAAACGGCATCCGCCGCTTGGTCATGGTGGACGGGCAAGGGCGGCTGGTCGGACTGGTCACCCAGTCCGACGTGGTCAACGCCATGGAGTGGGAATACATTGGCGTGCTCAAAGAGATCATTCGGGAAAAGGAGGAAAGCTACCGCAACATCTTCGTCAGCGCCATGGAGGGCATCCTCTGTACGGCGATGGACGGGCGCATTCTGGAGGCCAATCCGGCCCTGGCCCGGATGCTCGGCTACGACAGCCCCGAGGAGTTGATGGGCACGGTGCGCGACATCGAACGCCAACTCTATCCCCATCCCGGCGGACGGGCCGAGATCATGGCGATCCTGTCCCGGGGGGATGGGCCGCACACCTTCGAAACCCAGTTTCGGCGTCGCGACGGCGGTCTGGTGTGGGTGTCCTGCACGGCCAAGCTCTTCCGGGATTCGGACGGTCGGCCGACCCGGGTGGAAGGCATCTGCCTGGACATCACCGGCCGCAAAAACGCCGAACTGGCCCTGGCCCGCAGCGAGGCCCGCTACCGGTCCATCGTCGAGGACCAGACCGAACTCATCTGCCGCTACCGGCCCGACGGCCGCCTGTCCTTCGTCAACGAGGCCTATGTGCGCTATTTCGGCAAGGATCGGCGCGACCTCATCGGCGAAAATTTCATTCCCCACATCCCCGACGCCGACATGATCGTGATCACCAGGGGGATCGCCTCCATCTCCATGGCCAACCCCGTGGTCGATTTCGAACACCGCATCGTCATGCCCGGCGGGATCATGCGCTGGCAGCGTTGGACCCATCGGGGCGTCTTCGACATGGCGGGCAACGTGGTGGAATACCAGGCCGTGGGCAACGACGTCACCGAACGCAAGCTGGCCGAGGAGGCCCTGGAGCACGCCCGGGACGAGTTGGAGGTCCGGGTGGCGGCGCGCACGGCCGAACTGGCCGCCGCCAACGCCTCCCTGCGCCTGGAGATCGAGGCCCGGGCCAAGGTCCAGGAGCGGCTGAAGGAAAACGCCATCTTTTTGGAGGCCATTTTGGACACCATCCAGGACGGCATCAGCGTCCTGGACGCGGACTTAAACGTCATCAAGGTCAACGCGGCCATGCGGGCCATGTACGAATCCGGATCGCCCTTGGTGGGGCGCATTTGCCATGAGGCCTTCCGGGGCCGGGCGACCCCCTGTCCGAGCTGTCCCAGCATGCGGGCCATGGCCGACGGCCGCATGCACTCCGAGGCCGTCTCCCAGGAGGGCATTGCGGGCGTCGCCCCCGGGTTTATCGAGCTTTTCGCCTATCCTTTCCGGGATGCCCTGGGCCGGATCAAGGGCGTGGTGGAATTTGTGCGCGACATCACCGAGCGCAAGCGCCTGGAGCGGGAGCTCCTGCGGGCCATGCACCAAAGCGATGCCGCCAATCAGGCCAAGAGCCGCTTTTTGGCCAACATGAGCCACGAGATCAGAACCCCGCTCAATGCCGTTTTGGGATACATCCAGCTCGTCCTGCACGAGGAGTTGTCCCCCAAGGCCAGACAACGCTTAAGCGTGGCCGAGGAGTCAGCTCAGACCCTGTTGTCGGTCATAAACGACATCCTGGATTATTCGAAGATCGAGGCCGGAAAGTTCGATGTCCGGGAAACGAGCGTGGATCTGCGGGAGATATCCGCCTCCCTGGCCCGGCAACAGGAGGTGTTGGCCAAAAACAAGGGGCTGACCCTGTCCTGCCGGGTGGCCCCGGACGTGCCGCTAAGGGTCTTTGCCGATCCCATGCGCCTCAAGCAGATCCTGCTCAACCTGGTGGGCAACGCCATTAAATATACCGAGCGCGGCGG
>NZ_JAZHDB010000105.1:0-20423 GCF_036584575.1 Desulfolutivibrio sp. | reverse complement strand
TGCCGTCACCCTGACGCTGGGCATCATCACCTCGATGTTCACGGCCATCTTCGTCTCCCCCGGCCGCGCCGACCCCTCAGGCCCCTCCGGTCGTGTCCGAGCAGCCCCTTTGGGCGGACGCCGCCGGTCCCCGGCCGGGGTCGCTTTTCGTCTCCAGCGTGCCGCCGCTTCCGGCCAAGCCCGCTCCCGGGGCTCTGCCCACGGTCATCCCCACGGTGGAGCCGCCGGTGCAGGAGATCGTCGTGGCCGCGATTCCGGAGAAGGGCGCGGAAAAGACCGCAACGGATGCGGCCGTTCCCGTGGGCAGGGGACAGGTGGAGGCCCTTCTCGAGGGGTGGCGTGTCGCCTGGGAACGGGGAGACGTGAATGCCTACATGGCGTTTTACGGCGACCGCGCCGTGCAGGGCGACCGCCGGGGCTTAGACGCCATCCGTGAGCACAAAATGTCCTTGTGGGCCGAGCGCCCGCCCAAGCAGGTGCGGCTGCAGGACATCCGCATCACCGAGCGGAAAAACGGCTGGCGGGTGGAGTGCGTTCAGCAGTACGAAAGCAAGGATGGCTTTGCCGACAAGGGGATGAAGAAGATGGTGCTGGTCAAGGCCGGTCCCCGGATCATCATTGTCGACGAACAGTGGAGCGCCCTGTAGGCCGAGAGCGCCGATTCAGGCCGGGTCTTTCGACACCAGCGCCTCCTGCGACGGCAGAATCCGGGCGCGCGACATGTTTTCCAAGGAGCAGATGAACATATGGCGTCCGGCGGAAAAATCAGCATTCTCATCATGCGCGACGACGCCGGCGTGCGGCGCATGCGGCTAAGCCCCTTCTGGATTCAATCCGGACTGTGGGCCGTGGTTTTCCTGATTCTGGCCGCTGCCTTGTTTGCCGCCGGGGCCATGTATTACCGGGGCATTGTCGCTGAGTCCGAACGCGCCGCCCAGGAGGCCAGGCGGTTGGCCACGGATGCCGCAGACCGCCTCAAACGTCTGGACGAGATCGAAACCATCCTGCGCTCCAAGGATTCCACGGAGTTGCAAACGCTGCTTGGTTCCTACAATCCCGATGCGGCCGCCTGGTGGAAACCGGCCGTGGAGACCCCGCCCGCGCCCGCGCCTGCGGCCCCGGAGAAGGCCGACGCCGCCGCTGCAAAAATCGATTTACGAAAGCTTCTGGACAAGATTGATCTCAATCAGGCGGGTGTGGACAACTTCAAATCCAAGGTGGAGAATGGCAAGTTGGCCGTAAGCTTCGACCTGAGCAACCTTTCTCCGCAAACGGCCCTGTCCGGAAAGGCGGAGTTGCTGATTTTGACCAACGATGGCGTATTGCACCCCCTCAAGACCGACAAGGACGAACTGACCTTTCAGATTCAGCGTTTCAAGCAGGTGGCCGCCCACCTTGCTCTTCCCCAGGGCGTCAATCCGGCGGATATGTACGGTCTGCGCATCACCATCGCCGATCCGGCCGGGAAGACCATCTACAACGCCGTGTATCCCATCGAACGGCCGTAAGCCGTAGCCGCACATCGCCGCCACGTTTTCGGCAGAGGCGAACCGAATGACCGTTTTTTGTCCCTTTCATGTCAGTTTGTCCCTACGCGCCGTTCACGGCGACCCTGCCCTTTTGGACGCCTTTTTGGCGCAAGGCCTGCATCCGGAACTGGGCTTGGACCCTGTTCTCATGGACGCCGCCGATCCGGCCTGGCATCGCCGCATCCAGGGCGCGCTTGCGGCTGCCGGGGTTGACGTGGCCCTGCACCTGCCCTTTTTCGACCTGCAACCCGGGGCGGCCGACGCCCTTATCCGCGAGGCCTCGAAACAGCGATTGATGCGGGCCATGGACGTCGCCCGGGGATATCGCCCCACGCATCTGGTGGGGCATGCGGCCTATGATCGCTTCCTCTACATTCGGTCCTATGCCGACTGGCGGGACCGGGCCGTTCAGACCTGGGTCGAGGTGCTGAAGTCCTGGCCGGACCATCCTCCCCTGCATCTGGAAAACGTTCATGAGACCGACCCCGGCACGGTGGCTGGGCTGGCTCTGGCCCTGCGGGAGCGACTACCGGAGAGCGCCGGGCGTATCGGTGTTTGCTTCGATATCGGGCATTGGCACAGTTTCGCCGGGGGGCATGCTTTGAGAAATTTTGATGTCTGGGCCGAGGCCCTGGCCCCGGTTTTGACGCATCTGCATCTGCACGACAACGACGGGACGTTCGATCAGCATTTGGCTCCGGGGACGGGGACCATTCCCTGGCCGACAGTCTTTGCCGCTCTCAACGGGTCGGGGCTTACCCCCACCGTCACCTTCGAGACCCACGATCCGGCCCAGCGTCGGGGCATTCACCCATTTTTGGCGGCGTATGCGGATGCGTTTCCCTTTGTTCCGACCACGACTCCTTAGCGATTGAAGATGGTTCGGCGACCGGTCGGCGGGTTTATAGCCGGGCTCGGGGTCGGCGGCTAACGTCCGGCTGCGACGAATTGCGCTGCGCTCCACGTCGCCGCCGTCCGTTTCCGGCGACCCGTCGCCCGGCTTGGGGATTCGTTCGTGCGTGGGGGCCGCTGAAAGGCAAAGAAGCTGGAATGATGATTGAAAATGCAATGGTTCCCTGGCGCAAGCCGTTCGGAGGAGTTCCAGCCTTCCCGTGCGGGGTTTCCAAAGGGGACATGTCCCCTTTGGCCGCCGGAGGCCTTCCCCCGCCAGCACCGTCTCCGGTCCTGGGCGGCATGTTTCTAGGCGAAAGCCGTTCGGAAGAGGTCCAGGCTTCCCGTGCGGGGTTCCCAAAGGGGACATGTCCCCTTTGGCCGCCGGAGGCCTTCCCCCACCAGCACCGTCTCCGGTCCTGAGCGGCATGGTTTCTAGGCGCAAGCCGTTCGGAAGAGGTCCAGGCTTCCCGTGCGGGGTTTCCAAAGGGGACGTGTCCCCTTTGGCCGCCGGAGGCCTTCCCCCGCCTGTTCTGTCGCCCGGCCCAAGCCCCGTACGCGATCAGCGGTCGCGGGCCTGATAGCGGTTGATGCGTTTTTCCAGACGGCGGGAGAGGGCGGTCAACATGTAGCAGATGATGAAATAGAGAACGGCGATGGTGATAAAGATTTCCGTGGGGGCGTTTAAGGTGCGGTTATTGACCTGGGTGGCGGCCTTGGTGAGTTCGTTGACCCCGATGATGAAGGCCAGGGAGGTGTCCTTGGTCAGCGACACGAACTGGTTCACGAACGACGGGATCATGTTGAACAGGGCCTGGGGCAGCACCACGTAGCGCATGGCCTGGTAGCGGGAAAGCCCGGTGCCCCGGGCGGCCTCGGACTGGCCCTTGGGCAGGGATTCGATCCCGGCCCGCACGATCTCGGCAATGTAGGCGCTGGTGAAGACGATCAGGGCGATGAGCGCGCTTTCCGCCTCGGGCAGGGTGTGGCCGAAGGCGATGGGAGCCAGGAAATAGAACCAGAAAATGACCATGAGCAGCGGCGTGCCCCGGATGATCTCGGTATAGACCAGGGCCAGGATGCGGGCGGTGCGGCTTTTGGAGATGCGCATGAGCCCGACCAAAAGCCCCAGCCAAAAGGCCCCGAAAATGCCGCCTAGGGCCAAAAGGATGCTCATGGCCAGGCCGCCCAAAGGGCCTTCCGGATAGGCGCCTATCAGGAAGTAGTTGAAGTTATTTGTGATGACGTTCCAATGCACCGTGAAAGCTCCGCTAATGCGAGGCGACCCGAAGGACCCGTTTGTTGTAGAGATTGATGCTGTAGGAGACGATGAGCGAGATGGTCAGATAGATGGCCGTGGCCACGGTGAAGGCCTCGAAGCCGTGGAAGGTGTGGGCCTCGATCTGCCGGGCCATATAGGTCAGGTCCATGACGCCGATGGTCATGACCAGGGACGAATTCTTGATGAGGTTTAAGAACTGGGAAATGAGCGGCGGGATGACGATGCGAAAGGCCTGGGGGAGGATGACGTAGCCCATGGCCTGGAGAAAGGATAGGCCGCAGGCCCGCGAGGCCTCAAGCTGGGTTTTGGGAATGGCGAAGACGCCGGAACGGATCTCTTCGGCGATGAAGGCGGCGGTGTACACGGTCAGGGCGATGACCCCGGCCGCGAATTCGAAATCCTGCTTATACAGCCATTTGTTGACGACCTCGGGCAGGACGGCATAGGAGCCGAAGTACCAAAAAAATATTTGAACCAGGAGGGGGGTGTTCCGGAAAAATTCTGTGAACGCCATGCTGAACCACACCAGGGGCTTGACCCGGGACAGCCGGAAGACCGCGATGATGGTGCCGAGCAGTAGGGAAAAGACGATGGATACGGCGGAGATTTGCAGGGTGACGCCAAGACCCTCCAAGATCCAATCGCCGTAGGGTTCGGCAAGGACTTTCGCAAAATCAACGGTGTAGCTCAATCACGCCTCTCCACTGGCTCGCAATGTCTGGGGAAAAAATCGGTTCCTGACGCCGCCGGGGCGAAAGCGGCTTCGGGGCATGTCCCGGGAAGCGCCGGGCCATGGCGCGAAACGACGCATACGCGACATTCCCTCCCGCCGGGCGCGCCCAGCGGGAGGGAAAGGCGATGGCCTAGGGCCACACTTCCATGTCCCATTCCAGGGGAATGTAGAACTTGGTGTCCTTGCCGAACCACTTGGTGTAGATCTTCTGGAATTCGCCCGAGCCCCACATGTCCATGAGGGCCACGTTGACGAAGTCGCGGAAGTCGGAGTCGTTTTCCGCAAGACCCAGGCCGTAAGGCTCAGGGGAGATGTACTCGCCCACGATGGCGAAATCGGCGGGCTTGTCGTCGCTGTTCTGCAGGCCCACCAGGATGCTTTCGTCGGTGGTCACGGCCTCGACCTTGCCCTGCTTGAGGGCCAAAAAGGCCTCGGGATAGGTCTCAAAGGAGATGACGGTGCATTCGGGCTGGGCCTTTTTCACGTTCTGCTCGGAAGTGGAGCCCTTCACCGAACCGACCTTCTTGCCAGCCAGATCCTTGACGGTCTTGATGCCGCCGTCTTTTTTCACGAGCAGCTTCTGGCCGGTCATGAAGTAGGTGATGGAGAAGTCGATCTGGTCTTCGCGGTCTTTTTTGTGGGTCATGGTGGCGGCCACCAGATCGATGGCGCCCTGGGTGAGCATGGGGATGCGGGTGGAGGAGGTCACGGGCTTGGTTTCCAGCTTCACGCCAAGCTTGTCGGCCAGGGCCTTGCAGATGTCGATTTCAAAACCCACGATCTGCTTGCTCTGCTCATCCACGAAGCCAAACGGGGGCTGGGAGTCCTTGACCCCGGCGATCAGCGTGCCCCGGGCCTTGATGTCGTCGAGTTTGCCGGCCAGGGCCGGGGTGGCGGCCAGGGCCACGAGGGCGGCCAGGACAAGAAACAGTGCCAATCTGCGCATGGGATGCCTCCTTGGGTTGAAGTGAAAGTTTTTGAGCCGGTTCGCTACAAAATTTCCTTCAGGAAAAGCTTGGTCCGCTCGTGCTTGGGATGGCTGAAAAATTCCAGGGGCGGGGCCTGCTCCAGGATTTCCCCGAAATCCATGAACACCACCCGGTCGGCCACCTCGCGGGCAAAGCCCATCTCGTGGGTGACGCACAGCATGGTCATGCCTTCCCGGGCCAAGTCCTTCATGACGTTTAAGACTTCGTTGATCATCTCCGGGTCAAGGGCCGAGGTGGGCTCGTCGAAGAGCATGATGCGGGGTTTCATGGCCAGGGCCCGGGCGATGGCCACGCGCTGTTGCTGGCCGCCGGAAAGTTCGGCCGGAAATTTGCGGGCCTGTTCGTGGATGCCCACCCGCTCAAGCAAGGCCATGGCCGTCTCTTCGGCCTCGGCCTTGGCGACCTTTTTGACCTTGATGGGGGCCAGGGTGATGTTTTTTAAGACCGATATGTGCGGATAGAGGTTGAACTGCTGGAAAACGATGCCGATGTGGGAGCGCAATTCGTTGACGTCGATGTCGTCGCCGTGGATGTCCTTGCCGTCGATCAAGATGTGACCCTTCTGGTATTCCTCCAGGCGGTTCACACACCGGATCAGGGTGGATTTCCCGGACCCGGAGGGGCCACAGATGACGAGCACCTCGCCCTGCTCCACGGACTCGGTGATGCCCTTGAGTACGTGGAAGTCGCCATACCACTTGTGGACGTCGTGGAATTCGATCAATGCCATGCCTGAACCGTCCCTGGATGTCCGCCGGCTGCCTGTCCGCGCCGGGAATTCGCCTTGATGCCGGGTTACGGGGACAGCCCCGGGGGCGTCTGCGTGTCGAAAAGCCGCATGTTGAAAAAAGCCGCCATCCCCGACGAGAGTGCAAAAGTCTCGCCGTTACAGGATTCGCGGCGTCGTCGTGGATTTGTGACCATGACCCCGTTTTCCCAAATTGTCAATGGCGGCGCGCGGAAACATGAGGCCTGGCACTGGTTCCGGGCAGGGAAACGAGCAGCGCCAGACTTTTGGCCCTTGACTTTTATATAAAAATATGAATAATAATATAAATGAGCAGCGGTGACCCCAAAGAACTTGTTTGGATCGGATCGAGCAGAAAGGACATAAAGGGCTATCCCTTGGCTGTCCGCCGCGCCTTCGGCCTCGCTCTTTATGCCGCCCAAAAGGGGGAATGGCCGCCGGATGCAAAAGCGCTCAAGGGCTTTGGAGGAACAGGGGTCTTGGAGATCATCGAGGATCACCGGGGGGACACATACCCCGCCGTTTACACAATTCGCTTTGCGACAGTGGTTTATGTCCTGCATGTGTTTCAGAAAAAATCGAAGCACGGTGTTTCAACGCCGCAACGGGACATTGATTTGATCAAAGAGCGCTTGAAAAAAGCGGAGCAATTACACGAACAAGGAAAGAAAGGAGGCAAACCATGAATGTTGAACACGAAAACAGCAGTGGTAATGTTTTTGCCGATTTGGGTTTGCCCAATTCAGAGCAAGAGCTTGTAAAAGCAGAATTGACCATTCAGATATACAAGCTGATCAAGGAGAGGGACTTAACCCAAGCTGAAGCTGCAAAAATTCTAAAAACAACGCAGGCTCAAGTTTCTGCACTCATGCGGTGCAAGCCTACGTCTGTATCTGTTGCCCGTCTTATGAAATTCTTGACGGTCCTTGGACAAGATGTAGAGGTGACCGTTCGGCCTGTTGCAAATCGCAAAGTGGGCAAGCTGTCTGTTGTTGTTCAATCTGCCGCCTGAACCTTCCAGTGTAGAGAAAAACGCCCGTGCCCAAGTCCCGGGCGCGGAGCGATTCAGTACTCTTCCGGCAAAAGAAAGAACCGTGGTTATGCTCCGGTCGGCTTCGGTGATGACCTAGAAGACGTCAGCTCTGTAAGCTTTCGCGGGGTTGTTGGTCAATCGGATAGGCCGAGACGGCCAGCAACCCTTGCTGCCTAACTGGCAGCCTGGTTATTCAAGTTGTTCATCTTGGCTTCCTGGAAGACGCTTCGTTCTTCCGCAAAATCAGGGCCATCTTTCCCGGAATTTCGTAGCGACCCCAAAAAAGGGGGAGGCTAAACGCCTCCCCCCCGTGAAACCGTATCGCACATAGGCCACGCAGCCGAAGCGGCCTTACTTCAAGGCGTCGCCGCTGGCAGCGCCCTGCATCTTGATCTCGACCTTCTCGGTCAGGCCTTCATAGTACTTGCGCAGGATGACCAGAACCTCGTCGCGGCCGAAGTGATCCGGGATGTCGCCACCCTCGGACAGCATCTTGCGCAGCTTGGTGCCGGACAGGATGACGCGGTCTTCCTTGCTGTGCGGGCAGGTGCGCAGGGAGGCCATGCCATCGCACTTGAAGCAGTAGAAGGTCCAGTCGATCTTGAGCGGCTCGCACAAAAGGGCCTTGCCGGGATCCGGGCAGGCGTCTTCTTTGTACGGAATGCGGTCGAAGATTTCCTGGGCCTCAAACATGCCGTAGAAGTCGCCGACACCGGCATGGTCACGGCCGATGATCATCTTGTTGACGCCGTAGTTCTGACGGAAGGTGGCGTGCAGAAGCGCCTCGCGGGGACCGGCGTAGCGCATGTCGAGGGGGTAGCCGCCCTGGACCACGTGCTTCTCGACGAAGTAGCCCTTCACCAGGGTGTCGATGCACTCCACGCGCACTTCGGCCGGAATGTCGCCCGGCTTCAGGTTGCCGATCAGGGAGTGGATGATGACGCCGTCGCAGACTTCCACGGCGATCTTGCACAGAAACTCGTGGGAGCGGTGCATGGGATTGCGCAGCTGCAGGGCGGCCACGTTTTTCCAACCCTTCTCGTCGAAGATCTTGCGGGTCTCGGCCGGACGCAGGTACACGCCCTTGTACTTGGTCGGGTACTCGCCCTCGGACAGCACGTTGACCGGGCCAGCCAAACACACGGCCTTGCGCTCCATGACCATCTTCACGCCGGGATGCTCGGCCTCGGCGATCTTCCAGAACTTGTCGTCGGCAGAGTCGTCGCCGGCGCCTTTGTAGACCAGCTCGCACTCGGTCTTTTTCTCGGCGGCGGACAGCTCGAACTTTTCGGTGACCTTCATGGTGGCGTAGATTTCGCCCTTGCGCTCAAGGGTGATCTCCTGGCCTTCCTTGATCCCGGCGGCGTCTTCGGCAGACACGGCCAGAACAACCGGAACCGGCCAGAAGGTGCCGTCGGCCAGGGTCATTTTCTCGCACACGCTCTTCCAGTCGGCCTTGGTCATGAAGCCGCCCAGGGGCGAGAAGCCACCGATGCCGATCATGATCAGGTCGCCCTTTTCCTGGCCGGTGATCTCGATCTTTTTCAGGCCGGCGGCCTTCTTCAGTTCGGCTTCCTTCGCGGCGCCTTCGAGCAGTTTGATAACGAGACCTTTGCCTCCATGCGGCGGAACCAGCTTGGACATGTAATGCCTCCTTACAATGGATTTTTTTTCGTTCGTTCTACGCGCGGGCGGTCGAAAAACCGCTGCGCGCGGGCGTGGAAAATCTTCACGCACGGAACCTATACATGAGGGTTGACAGAATACCAACCCCCTGAAAGCCAGTTTTTGGGGAGAAAGTGAAATTTTTCACGCGGAATTTTTTTTACGCGTCTTCGAGATCGATAGGCAGGAGGGCCACCCCGGAGCGCATGCCCGGTTCAAGCATTCCCAGGGAGTTTTCCCGACCGAGCAAGCGGGCCGGGGTGGTGGTCAGGGCCGCCAGGGCGGCGACCAGGGAAAACCTTTCCCAATGCTGGAGGAGATAGCGGACTTCATTCCACAGGTCAAGGTCGGTGTTCGAGGCCGGGCTGTCCGTGCCCAGGCAAAGTCTGACCCCGGCGGCGGCGAGTTTTTCGACAGGCGCGCGGCCCACGCCGATGTAGGCGTTGCTGCGCGGGCACAGGCACACCCCGCAGCCGCGCCCGGCCAGGGTGCGGATGTCCGCGTCATCCACGTGCACGCCGTGAACGACCAGGGTGTGCTCGTCCAAAAGGCCAAGGGCGTCGGCATGGGCCACGGGCGAGCGGCCGGGCGGGCGAAAATCACGCGGCAGAACCCGCTTGCGCAACAGTTCGGCGAAATCCCCTGTTCCGTCGGCCAGAAGCGCCACCTCTCCCAGGTGTTCGGCCAGATGGAGGGAAAAGGGTTTGCCGTGGCGGGCGGCCCAGGCCTTGGCGGCGCGCAGGCGTTCCGGGTGGGTGGAATACAGGGCGTGCCCGGCCACGGAGACGTGGGCCGCAAAAAGCCCGTGGGGGAGCTCGTGCAGGTCGGCAGGCCAGGACGGGGTGTCGCCCTTCGGCGGGGTAAACCCGAATTCCTCGAAAAAGGAGATGAAATCCAGGCCCTCACGGATAAATGTCCGGGCCGCCGCGCCAGGGTGGCGGGTGGCGATGTCGGCCACACAGGCCGTGCCCGACGTCCGCATCTCCCGGGCTGCGGCCTGGGTCGCATCCTGGTCGAAAACGCCCATGGGCAGGGCCACAAGGCGGCGCACCCATTCGGCGAAACCCAGGCCGGAGGGTATGGCCCCGCGCAAATGGGCCAGCTCCAGATGGCAGTGGGCGTTGATCAGGCCGGGCACGAGGGTGGCTGGGCCGTGGTCCTGGATGGGGCCGGAAAATCCGGCCAGGGTTGATCGGCGCGGCCCCACCGCGAGGATCTCGCGGTCCCTGACGATCACGGCGGCGTCGACAAGAGGGGTGGCCCCCGGGGCCATGGTCATGACCCGCCGGGCCACATGGGCCGTGATCCGGCCGTTCCAATCGGAAAGGGATTGTGGCGCGGCCGGTTGCGATGCGTCGCTGAGCACAAAGGGGGGCATGGACGTCTCCAGGCGCGAAGCTGACCGGTCGCCGCCAGGATATCGGCTTGGCCGTTATTTGAAGATGTACAGGGAGGTGTCCAAAAAGGCCCGGAGGCGCTCCACCCGGTCCCGGAATTTGGCGATATTTTCGCTTTCCCTGGTCCGGATGTCCTTTTCATCCCCGGAAAGATTGATCTCGAATTCGTTGGACATGATCTGCTTGAGCATTTCACTGATATTGACAATGCGGTCCAGGAGATAATTTTTTTCGTCCTTCGTAAAGCAGTAGGTCGTTTTCCCGTACAGATAGTAGAGATCGCGAAGGTTCAAGGCCAAGCCAAGGGTCTTTTCGAGGCGGTTGGAAAGATCAGTATAAAAAATGACATCCTTGCCGTCGATGCTGTTCGATTTGAGAAGTTCCTGTATCTGGATGCCCTGGACAACGGCTTCGTTGAAGTAATGCATGAAATAGTTCGTGCATTCCTTTATATTAGGCATATTTTGCTGTTGCGCAAAGAGGTTCTGGGAAAAGCAAAGTGCAATCATCAAGGCCAAGGCGGCCAAAGATTTTTTCATGGCGGACTCCACCAAGCTCATGGGGTTCACAGCATGATCGGGCACAGAAAGTCCATGCTGCGGGAAGCGGTTCCAAGGCGTATAATTTCACTCTATTTTATGTGCAAAGTCAAACGCTCCTCCCCGGCGGCGCCCCCATGGCGTGGTTTTGAAAAACGGCAGCCCTGGGCGGCGGCGCAGGGCCTTGATATCTTGAGCCAAAGAACGCCAGGATGCAGGACAGGCTGACTGGGCAGCCCATGGCCGGATGTGCCGCCGGTTTCAGGGACTTTCCCGTCCCGTTTACGGATACGGCCTTTCCTGAACAGGAAACCTGCTTGCGGCTTGTGCATTTTCCCGGGGCCGGATATGTAACACACAAGCAGAAACCACGGTCCATGGGCGAAATGGCGCCGGGCTTGTGAAAGGCCCCGTTAAGCGTCCAAAACAGCCGAAGCAGCGGCAGGCGTATCCTCCATCATGCGGCACTACCTGAAATTTTTTTTCGATCCCGGGTTTGACCGTCGCAAACTCACACCCCGGCTGCGGCAGGACGGCTCAGTGGATCTCTACGACCTGGGCTATGTGCAAAACGTCATGGCCGGGGAGGTCGTGGCCGAGTGGCTTCCGGCGGAAAAGGCCCCGCCCGATGCCGATCCCCGGGCGTTTTATTCCGAGAAGGTGTTTCCGTACGGGCTGGGCTGCACCCCTGATCCGGGAAATCCCGACCGGCTGGTGACCACGGTCAATGGCTATGTGGCCTTTGAAAATGGCCGCATCACCGTGCGCCGTACGCTGGTGGTGCCGGACGACGTGGGGTTCCACACCGGCAACATCGTCTTTGTGGGAGACGTGACCATCGAGGGGGCGGTACGGGCCGGATTCGAGGTGGTGGGCCGCAATGTGGTGGTCCGGGGACTGGTGGAAGGGGCCAGGATACGGGCCACGGAATCCATCGTGGCCGAATCGGGGATCAAAGGGTCGGACAATGCCGTCATCCGGGCGGGCGGCAACCTACGCACCAAGTTTTGCGAGAATGCCGAGCTCCATGCGGGCAAAAATCTGCTGGTCGATTCCTCCAGCATGCTGTGCCACTTTTATGTGGGCGAACGGTTGGCGGTGAAGGGACGGCTGGTGGGCGGCACGGCCACCTGCCGGGGGTCGGTGTATGTGGGTGAGGCCCTGGGCGGCGGACTGCGCACCCAGACCAAACTGCTTTTGGGCTACGACCCGGAGTTGATCTCCCGGGACCGCGCCTTGCGCATAAAAATTCATCGCACCAGTGAGCGGGCCATGGCCTTGCGGCGGGAAGCCGGCCCCGGAGGCCGGGCAGGGAAAGAGGCTGCGGAGGAATTGGCCGAGTTGGAAAAAAAACTCGTCTCGTATCACGATCTGCGCCATAGGCTGTGGCTCAACCGCCATGGGGGCGAGAATTTTTTGGTATGCCGGGCCATCGTGCCGGGTGTGATCGGCGCCAATGTGGAAATCGGCATCGGCGAGGCGGTCATGGACGCCCCGGATGGGGCCAGGGATGTGCTTTTCCGGTATTATGACGGGGACGTGGTCATGTCCTCCCCAGCTGTGAAACGCTGACGAGCACGTCCGGGACGGCCGAGTCCCCCCGGGCCCCTAGCGGATTGCGAGCAGCGGAAGAATTTCTTCGCCCATGTCGTCGTCCCAGCCGTCCACCACCCGGAAAAATCCCGAGAGATCGCGCATGGCCAGCTCCGTGGTCACGGAATCGGACAGATCGCGCAGAAAAAGCGCCCCCCCCAGGGTGGAAAGCCGGGTTTGCAGCTTGATGAGGTAGGCGATGCCCGGGCCGCCCAGGTGGCAGGCGTTCGCCAAGTCCAAAACGAACGTCGGGGGGCCGGACACGGCGGCCAGCACCGCATCCATGTCGACCGCCGCATCCCTGGCGAATTCACCGGTGAGGCGGACGTAGATGCACTGTCCCTGACGCGTGACGTCGATGTGGTTCATGGCTTTTTTTGGAGCGAGAGCGTGGTTGGCAAGCATCACCCACCGCGTCGGAGCCTCCCCTCCCCGTCACGGCTGGCGCCCGAAACCGAACGCCAGACGCTCCATACCAGTACCGCCATGCGAAGGCAAACCGGGCGGCGGCGTTGCCGAAATCACAACCACCCGGAATGATTGTGCTCCACGGAAATGCGGGCGGGCAGGAAATGAAAAGGCCGGTCCCCAACGAACCGGCCCGCCAGGCATATGTGGAAAATCAGACCTCGGGCAACCAGGCCAGGAGCGCGAACGGGGTATAGCCGTTGTCGGGATTCTCGGCGTAGCGGCAGCCCAGGTGGTTGTCCTCGTCCTTATACCGGATGTCGCTTAAGGAACCGGTATAGTACACGCAGGTGTTGTTGTTGCACACCAAGAGTTCGCCCCAGCCGGATTCGGGGGGGCCAACCCACGCTTCAAGGGGTTGCCCGCAATGGGGGCAAAGACGTTTTTCAGACATGTTTCTCACTCCTTCTCGGGGAAAAGCCCGGTGTCCGGGCCGTGCGTCCTGTGGAAACTAGGTACGATATCGGCCGCGTCAAGGACCGGGCCGCCAGGCCGGGTGCGGGGGTTAGAGAAGTTCCGGGGCAAACGGCGGCACGAGACAGACAATAACGAGCGGGACCGCCCCGGAGTTTTTGATCTGGTGGGTGACGCCGGAGGGGATGAACAAGACGCTGCCCGGCCCCACATCGAACCAACGGTCCTCAATGAGGACCTGCCCCGTGCCTTCATGCACGAACTGTTCATGCTCCCAGGGATGGCTGTGCCGGGACGTCTCGCCGCCCGGGGCGAACTCGATCACCCGCATGCAGAAATTGGTCGCGCCGTCGGCCTTGCCAAGCACCACTCGTCCGGTGGTTCCCCTGGCCGGGGCTGGGAAGACCGTGGGGGCGACATCGCAATAGTTGATGACCTTCATGGCTGTCCTTCGGGGGGCGCTGGGTTGTCTGTTTTTTCGATGCGGCATGTCCCGCCGCCGCACTCCCTGGGCGCGGCGGCGGGAGGCTCAAAAAATCAGGCGTTGTCCCTGACCCAGTACAGGAGGTCGTATTTGCCTTTGAGCATGTCCACCAGCTTGTGCAGGGGGCCGTCCTCCACGTCCTGGATGCGGATGTAGACATGGCGGTTGTCCTGCTCGGCCGGGGGATAGGAGGTCAGGATGGACATGATGCGGCAGTCCTGGGCCTTCAAGTCGTCGAGCACGTTTTTGAGGCCGCCCTCGGCGTTGGGCAGATTGAAGGCCAACTGCACGCCGCCGGTCAAAACGCCCGTGATGCTGATGAGCACCTTGAACACGTCGCTGTCGGTGATGATGCCCACCACCTTGCCGCTGTCGTCCACCACGGGCAGCCCGCCGATGCGGTTGCGCATCATGACCACGGCGGCCCGCTCCACGGGTTCGTCCGGGGTGATGGCCAGGGGCTTTTTGGTCATGATGTCCGCGACCTTGATCTCGGAAAGCAGGTAATACAGCTCGTGCATGTCCAGGGTGGTGGCCTTGGAGGGCGAGGCCTCCTTGATGTCCCGGTCGGAGAGCATGCCCACCAGCCTGCCGTCGTCGTCCACCACGGGCAGTCGGCGAATCTTGTTCTCCTTCATGAGCTTGGCGGCCTTCATGATGGACGTGCCCGCCTTGGCCACAACGGGCTCCTTGGTCATCCAGTCCTTGATCAGCATGGGGTTCTCCTTGGGGTGCGGATGCGGGCGCTTGTTGCCCGGGCCGTCTTGGCGTATACCGCAGACCCCGGGAATACGAAACCCGGCGTGGCCGCGAGTCGCCGTCACACACCCTCTACACCACCCTGCGGGCGTCCTTCAAGGACTTCGGGGCGGGAACTCCGTCGCACGCCAAGGAAACTCCCCGGCATGAAAGCCCTCCTCTACGAAAAAAGCATCCCGCGGTATCTGGCCAGCGCCCTGGCCGCGCGCCTGGACCGTCGCCGGTTCTTCCCCCGGGTCTCGCCCCTGCGCCTGGCCGAGACGCCCTATGATCCGCCCGCCGGATGGGTGCGTCTGCGCACGCTTCTGTGCGGCATCTGCGGCTCGGACCTGGGGCTTTTGAAGGGTCACGAGTCCGTGCTGCTCGAACCCTACGCCTCCATGCCCTCGGTCCTGGGGCATGAGATATTGGCCGTGGTGGAGCAGGCCCCGGACGGATCGGGCTTTTCCCCGGGACAGCGGGTGGCGGTGGAGCCCATTTTGCCCTGTGAGACGCGGGGCCTTGCCCCCTGCCGGTTCTGCGCCGCCGGGGACTACAACCTGTGTGAGAATTTCATGCGCGGCGATCTGCCGCCCGGCGCCTTTCTGGGCTTCAACGCCAAGGCCCCGGGGGGCATGGCCGAGCGCACGGCGGCCCATCCCTCGCGCCTTTTTCCCGTTCCGGACCATGTGCCGGACGAGACCGCGATCCTGCTCGACTCGCTGGCCTCGGTCCTGCACCCGGTGCTGGTGCATTTTCCGAGGGATGCGGACACGGTGGTCGTAAACGGCATGGGGATCCTGGGGCAGCACGCCGTGCGGTCCTTGCGCGCCCTGGGCTCCAAGGCCCGCATCGTGGCCGTGGCCCGGCACGGGTTCCAGGCTGTGGCGGCGCAGGCCGGGGGGGCTGACGTGGTGCTGCGGTCGCCTGGGCGAAAGGCCCTGGGCGAGGCCGTGGGGGCCACGTTCGTGCCCACGACCCTTGGCGGCGGCAACCTGGAGGGCGGGGCGGACCTGTTTCTGGATTGCGCCGGGGGCGCCCGGGCCTTTCAGGAAGGGCTTTTGGCCCTGCGGGCCGGGGGAACCTACGTCATGGTGGGGACCACGGCCCGCCTGTCCGGGGCCGACGTGTCCAGCCTGTGGTTTCGGCAGCTTGCGGCCGTGGGCTCGGCCAGCTACGGCCACGCCACGGACCCCCGCACCGGAAAACGGGCGCGCACCTATGAGGTGGCCCTGGAGCTTCTGGCCTCGGGGGAGTATCCCACCCAGGGCCTTTTGACCCATACCTTCCGCCTTGACGACTACGCCAAAGCCTTCACCGCCGCCTTCGACAAGCGCGGGCATTCGAGCATGAAGGTGGCCTTCGACCTGCGGCCGTAAAAAAGCCCGGCCGAGATTCCCGGCCGGGGGTTCAGACTGACGACACAGCCCCGGGTTTTCGAAGCCGGGGTTTTCCTTACGATTATCCGCCTGTCAACAGGCCGGGTCAAAGCTGACGCGCAGCCTCGTGCCGGTCGCCCTGGCGTATTTTTCAAGCGTGGGCAGGGTGGGGACCGATTTGCCCGATTCGAGCCGGGCCACGGCGGACTGGGTGGTGTGCATCCGCTGCGCGATTTCCGCTTGCGTCATGCCCGCGTTCTTGCGGGCCTGGATGGCCGCCACGGCCACAGCAAAGGCCGCCTCCCTGTCTTCATAGGCCTGCCGGAAGGCGGGATCTTGCAGGAGCTCGGCTTTTTTTTGGTCCATGGTTTTTGGGGTCATGATGTTTTCCGTATGCGTATCAAATGTTATGGCGCAGTGCGAAGTCCTTGAATTCAGTCCATGAGAAGTTTCCTTCTCTCTTCGGCTATTTCAAGTTCTTGCCGTGGGGTTTTATTTGTTTTTTTTACGAAGCAGCGCAGAATGACGACGCGCCTGCCCTTTGCCGTGCAGTAGAGCTCACGCCCGATGCCATCTTTGCCCCGAGCCCTCATCTCCCATATTTTATCTTTGATATGCTTGACGTGAGGATGCCCGACGGCCTGCAGGCCGACATTCTGGATCATCTCGGCGATATGCACGAAATCGGCTTTGAGTTCCACGGAAAACGCATCGAACTCCGCTTCCACCCTGTCATCCAAAAAGGTAACGGTCCATCGTGGCTCGGCCGGTTTGGATATCCCTGAGCGGAAATTCCTGGGCATACTTTCTCCGTGTCAGCCTGTACGGAATAAAATATAGCATGCTCGCTATGTTTGTCAATCTTCGGCCAAAAAAAGCCCGGGAGGGCCATGGCCTTCCCGGGCGGATTCTCGCGCCCGTTTCGGGCGGCGGAGTCTAGCCGAACCGGCGGTAGAACCACCTTTTGGCCATCTCGGCGCTTACCACGTACAGCACCACGATCCCCACCAGGGCGGGCAGAAAGGCCCAGGGCAGGGGCACAAACCCGAACAGTTCGGCCAGCGGCCCGAACGGCAGCCAGATCGTCACCCCAACCACCGCCGGGGTGGCCCACAAAAGCAGGCGGCTGGGCCGACTGGTCAACATGGTCTTTTTGGTGCGCACCACCAGAACGATCAGCGCCGCCGACACCACCGACTCCACGAACCAGCCCGTCTGGAACAGGGCCTCCGAGGCGTTGAGAAAATGCAGCAGGACCACGAAGGTCAGGCAGTCGAAGACGGAGCTTAACGGGCCGAAAACCAGCATGAAGTTGCGGATGAACCGGATGTCCCAGCGGCGCGGCCGTTCGATCATATCCGGGTCCACGGAGTCCGAGGCGATGGTCATTTCCGGCAGGTCGGTCAAAAGGTTGGTCAGAAGCACCTGGGTGGGAAGTAAGGGCAGAAAGGGCAAAAACAGCGAGGCCCCGGCCATGGAGAACATGTTGCCGAAGTTGGCGCTGGTGGCCATGAAGATGTATTTCAGCGTGTTGGCGAAGGTGGTGCGGCCGAGCAGCACGCCGTTTTCCAGAACCCCCAGGTCCGGGTCGAGCAGCACGATGTCCGCCGCCTCCTTGGCCACGTCCACCGCCCCGTCCACGGACAGCCCCACGTCGGCGGCCTTGATGGCCGAGGCGTCGTTGATGCCGTCGCCCATGAATCCCACCACGAATCCGGCCTTTTGCAGGGCCCGCACGATGTCTTCTTTCTGATTCGGCTCCACCTCGGCGAACACGTCCACCGCGCTCGCCCGGGCCACCAGGGCGTCGGGGGACATGGCCCGCAGATCCGGCCCGGTCAGGACCACCGGCTTTTCAAGGCCCATCTGGCGTCCCAGGCTGTCGGCCACATGGCGGTTGTCGCCGGTGATGACCTTCAGGCGCACGCCCTTGGCGGCCAGGTTGGCCACGGTTGCGGCGATGCCGGGTTTGGGCGGATCCCACAGGGTCAGAAATCCGGCAAAGACCATGCCCGTCTCGTCGGCCTTGTCCGCCGTCCGGGCCTGGTCCATGTCCCGCCAGGCCAGCCCCAGGCAGCGCAGGCCCTCGCGGCCATAGTCGGCGAAACGCGTCTGGATGCCGTCTCTGACCTGTTCCAGGGGCACAAGGGAACCGTCGGGCATGGCCGCCGTGGTGCAGACGTCCAGCACCCGGGCAAGGGCCCCCTTGACCACCAGCAGGTTTTTGCCGTCGCGGCGGGCCAGGATGCCCAGGCGTTTGCGCACGAAGTCGTAGGGGATTTCGTCGAGCTTTTCCCAGCCCGAGACATCCACGCCGCCCTTTTCCCGGATGGCCGCGTCGATGGGGTTGGCGAAGCCGCTTTGGAAATAGCCGTTGACGTAGGCCAGTTCGAACGTCCGTTGGCTCTCCGCACCCGAGGCGTCGTAGGCCCCCTTGATGTGGACGACGCCGTCGGTCAGCGTCCCGGTCTTGTCCGAGCACAAAACGTTCATGGCCCCGAAGTTCTCAATGGAGGCCAGGCGGCGCACGATGACCTTGGAGGCGGCCAGCCGCTTGGCCCCGGCGGCCAGATTGACGCTGATGATGGCGGGCAGAAGCTGGGGCGTCAGGCCCACGGCCAGGGCCAGGGAAAACATGAAGGAATCGGCCACGGGTTTGTCGAACAGGACGTTTAAGGCGAAGATGCCGGTCATCATGACCAGGGTGATCTCCATGAGCATGAAGCCGAAGCGCCGGATGCCGCGCTCGAAGTCCGTCTCCTGGGGGGCGACCCGCAGCCGGGCCGAGACCTTGCCGAACTCCGTATCCCTGCCGGTGGCCGCCACCACGGCCAGGGCCGTGCCGCTGACCACATGAGCGCCCATGAAAAGGACGTTTTGCCGTCCGGCCAGGGGTGTGTCCGGGGCCACGGGATCGGCGCATTTCTCCACGGGATAGGTCTCGCCGGTCAGGGCCGCCTCGTTGGCGAACAGATCCTTGGAGGTCAGGATCAGGCAGTCTCCCGGCACGCCGCGGCCGGCGTCCAGGCAGACCACGTCGCCGGGCACGAATTCGTCGAACGGGATGGACACCGCCTTGCCGTCGCGCAGGGCCAGCCCTTTGGTCTCGACCATGGCCAAAAGTTTCTCCACGGCCCCGGCCGCGCCGCGTTCCTGCCAGAACCCCAGCAGGCCGCTGACCCCCACGATGACCAGGATGATGATGGCGTCGGTCTGATCGTCCAGAAAAAAGGACAGGACGGCGGCGAAGATCAAAATGAGAATGATGGGGCTTTTGAACTGGGAAAAAAACAGGCGCAGGACGCTGTGCCCGCCCTTCTTGCCCAGGCCGGACCCGGCGGCGGCCAGACGTGCGGCGGCCTCGGCGGCGGAAAGCCCTGCGGCGGAGGTTCCAAGCGCTTTGAGGACGTCCGCCGTGGGCTGAGCGTAAAACGGTGTCGAATCCTGGGGCATATCCGGCGCTCCTTTGTGCGGCGTGGGTAGGGCAGGGGCAATCCCCCGGCGACAGGGCTACGGCCACATGTTGCCGCCCGCGCGACAGGCGGGTGACAACCCGTGGGCGGAAAAAGAATTCCGGAAAGGCCGTAAAGATGCCGTCGCCTAGGCGCTGCGGCGGGTGGCGTCCTTTTTCAGGCAGGCCGGGCACAGACCGAAAAAGTCCAGGCGGTGGGCGAGGATAACATAGCCCGTTTCCCGGGACACGCGCTCGGCCGCGTCGTCCAGCAGAGGGGCGTCGGCGTCCATGATGCTCCCGCAGCGGGTGCAGATGACATGGGGATGGGGGTGGGGCCGCCTGCCGTCGTAGCGGTTGCCGAGGTCGCTGAACTGCAATTCCAGGATCTCTCCGGCCTGCTTGAGCAGGGCGATGGTTTTATAGACCGTGGCCAGGCTCATGGTGGGGTATTGCCGCGCCAGACGGGCATGCACCTGTTCGGCGGAGGGATGCCCCCGGCTCAGGGTGAGCACGCGCAGGATGGCCAGCCGTTGCGGCGTGACGCGGCAGCCCTTTTCCTTGAGAAGGGCCACCAGGTTTTCCAGGCGTCGGACGTGGACGTCCATGGCGGGGCTCCTTGGGGCGCTGGTGAAAAACGAAGCGTGTCGCCATGCTATTGCCCAGCCGTGGCCATGCGTCAAGGGTGCCGCGTAGGGCCTTTTCCCGGGGATCAATAGGCGTAGGGCGGGGCGGCGCGCCATTCGAACATGAACGGCTCATGCGGCGCGGCCACGGCCACGACCTTGTCTGCGGCAAACACGTATCCGGGCAGGGTGGAGGCGTAGAAGATGCCCGGCACCTGGATATCCGGCAAGGGCGCGGCGCCGGGCGCCGGGTCGAGCCGCCCGGCCGCCCGGACCCAGGTTCCGTCCTCGGGCAGCGCTCTTGCTGCATCAGCAGGAACTTTTTCACCCTGTCTTAATTTTGAATATAGATCAACAATAGCTTCGTCGCTATTTTTGGTTTCATCTTTTTCAAAAGTAGCTTCTAAGTAGCAAAAACTCTATCAGGCGAATAAGCAACTAGTGACGGAAATGTCACATGACCT
>NZ_JAZHDB010000104.1:0-4119 GCF_036584575.1 Desulfolutivibrio sp. | reverse complement strand
GGCGTAAGCGGGGCGGGAGAAGGTTGGACTGGACTTGTGCGTGTGCTTGGCCAGTCGCGTCACCCCGCAGGAAGCGCCTTGTTTGACGGCCGGGGCTGGATCGCCGCCGTGGGCGCTTCGGGCGGCAGATGCAGCGTGAAAAGCTCCACCGGTTCCGGGGCGCGGGGCGGGGCAAAGGTGTCCGGGCGCGGTTCGGGCCTGGCCTGGGCCACGGATTTGGGTTTCGCCGCGCCCTGCATCATGGCCAAAAGCGGCTCCACCCGGGCCCGAAAGGCCGCCATCTTCCCGGCCGGGACCGGATCGGCCGTGATCTTGGGATTCTCCAGGATGTTGATGGCCTGCCCGTTTTTATACATCCGAAAATCCAGATGCGGCCCCGTGGCGTAGCCCGTGGACCCCACATAGCCGATGACGTCGCCCTGGCGCACGGTCTTGCCCTTGGCGACGCCCTTGGCGAAGCCGCTGAAGTGGTTATAGCGGGTGGTGTAGGTCTGGTTGTGCTTGACGGTCACATAGTTTCCGGCCGCGTGGTTGTATCCCTTCTCCACCACCACGCCGTTTCCCACGCTCCACACCGGCGTCCCGGCCGGGGCGGCGTAGTCGACGCCCAGATGCGGTTTGCGCACGTTGAGGATGGGATGCAGGCGGCTGTGGGTGAATCCTGACGAGATGCGGCGAAAGGAGAGCGGGGCGCGTAAAAACGCCTTGCGCAGGGCCTGCCCCTTCTCGTCGAAGTAGCCGCCCTTGCCGGATTTTTCCGCGAAGTGGAAGGCCCGTGAGGTCTCGCCCTGGTTGGTGAATTCCGCCGCCAGGATGCGCCCGTATCCCAGAAAAACGTCCCCGGCGTAACGCTTCTCCACCACAACCTTGAAAGTGTCTCCCCGGCGCAGATCCTTGCAGAAGTCGATGTCCCAGGCGAAAATGTCGGCCAGGTTTACGGCCAGATCGGCATCCTCCCCGGCTTTTTTCACGGCCTCGAAGAGATTTTGCTCGATGGTCCCCGAGGCGGCTTCGGCCTGGAAGTGCTGCGGTTCGGCCTCGATGTCGATGAGGTATTCGCCCCGTTCGGCCCGGATGACCAGCCGTTCCACAGGGCTTATGACGTATTCGAAGGAGACGAATTCCCCGTCCCGGGTGGTGAGGCGGTAGCTTTGCCCGGCCTGGATGCGCGACAACCGGAACTCGCGGCTTTCCTTTGAGAGGCGTTTCATATCCGCCGGATTGATGTACCGGCCCAGGATGGCGGCCATGGTGTCGCCCGGGGCGATGACGCCCTCGGTGACCTGTTCGGTGGGGCCGCAGGCGGCGTCCGGCTCGAAAAGGCCGTCCGGGGAGATTTTGGCGAAGCGGTCAGTGGGCGGACAGGCGGCGTCTTCGGGATCCTGCTGGATGGCGGAGACGACAAAGAAAAAGGCCCCGATCACGCAGGCTGCGAAAAGGGCCACCCCCACCCGGGGCATGGAGAAAAAACGCCGAAAAACGGAGTGCTCCGAAAGGCGTTTCCGTGGAATATTTCCTGGTATCCTCATGTCTGCCTTGTTTTTTGTGCAAATGCTCGGCATGGGCTACACGACATGCCACCTCTTGTCCAGGCCGGGAGAAAGGTTTTGAGGACCTCGTGGGGGTCGGGGACGGAGTGTTTGATCGCCGTGACGCTGGTAAAGAAGTGGGACGCGTTGCAGAGACCAAGAGATGTGGCATGTGCAGGACGGCTACTGGACGGAAATGAGCGCCATGCCGCTGCAAGCGAAAGTGCATAAATATATGCATGCAGTATGCAACGGATGGCGAATGTACATGCTGAGATCGTATCATCACTGTCGAACCGCAATGATACGGATGTCCCGGCCTGGCAGGCCACTGTGGGACGACTGCTGCGCGGTGAAAAGCCGTGTCGCGTCATGGTGGCGGCATCCATGAAGGCTTATTTGGTCTTGACCCGGCCTTGATAGTTCCCGGAGGCGTCATAGACGCGAAATCCGCCCTTGCCGTCCGGGGTCAAAGTCTTGGTGTGTTTGCCCAGACTGTCAAAGGTACGAAAACCGCCCCGCCCATCGGCCTTGACGCGTCCCGTGAATTGCCCGGACGGGTCGGACAGGCGCATGTCCCCTGCGCCGTCGCTTCGCACGCGTCCGGCTGGCTTGCCCTTTTCGTCCGTGATTTTCATACCCTTCCCGGATTCCGTGACCGTGCCCCGGGTGGCGCCCTGCGGGTCGGTGATCTTGGCCTTGCGGGTGGCGTCGGGGATGGGTTCGATGCCTTTTTCCCGCATGTGCTCCACAAAACCGGAGGAGGGCGCCTGACGGCGCTGGGATTTGTCCGGAACGCGGCCCTTTTCCTGGAGCGATTTGTACAGGGAGGGCTCTTCCTCGGCGTATGCCGGGGAAACGGCCAGAAGCAGGCAAAGCAGGATGACAAGGTGACGCAGGTCCATGGCGATGGATAAGCAAATCGCGTTCCGAAACGGCCGATCCGGCGGCCGGATCGGGAAACATCACTGCTTTGGCATGGGGGCGGGGCTTGAAGCCCGGCGGATGTGGCGGTACAAAACCCCTGCGGTAAAAGGAGGCCGCAGGATATGATGCGCTACATGTGTCTTTTATGCGGCTATACGTATGACCCAAAGCGGGGCGACCCCAAGGGCGGGCTGGCCCCGGGCACGGATCTGGCCACCGCGCCGCAGGAGTGGGTCTGTCCCCGGTGCGGCGCGGGACAGGATGCGTTCGCCATGCGCGATGACGATGACGAAGGGTGATCCGGCCGGGAGGGTCAGCCTTCGCGGATGATCAGATGGGCCAGGTCGTGGCGGGTGGTGAGCTGCTGCTTGTACCGCTTGGCCTCCTGCATGGAGGAGAAGGAACCGATCATCACCCGGTACCAGACGCCCTTGTCCCCCAAATTGGCGATGACCACCCGGGCCGGAACCCCGATCTTTCCCAGTTTTCTGGCCCGGGTTTTGGCCTCGTCGGCGGTTTGGAAGGAGCTTTCCTGGAGGGTCAATTCGCCATGGCCCGGCACGCCGCTTTCCGCGACGGCCGCTGTGACGGCGGGAGCGCCTGGGGCCATGGCCGAACGCCGTGGAGCCTGTTGGGCGAAGTCCGGGGCGGCCGCGGGCTGGAAGGGCTTGGGAGCGTATGCGGCATAGGGTGCGGGCGTCTGCCGGGAGGCGGACCCGGCGGCAGCCGGACGGGGCATGGGCGGCGTGGCCTTTGCCCGCAACTGCGGCCCGGAGACCGGCACGATGGTGGCCTGAGATTCGTCGATTGAGGCCACGAGCGCCGTGTTGGGGGCGTCTGCCGGGGGGGACGGCGAGAAGACCGTCCCGATCTGCGGATCGGCCAGGGTAATGCGGGCCGAGGAGGCGCGGCCCCTGCGCCTGGGCTCGGCCTTTTCGGCCAGGTAGGTTTTTTGTCCTGGGTGAGAGAAGCTCGCCTCCAAAATTTTTTGGGTCTCCCTGTTGCGTACCTGCCAACTTCTGCCGCCCAGAACCACGGCGATGATCCGGGTGTTGCCGCGTTTGGAGGTTGCTACGATGTTGTAGCCCGAGGCGGCCACCCAGCCGGTCTTGATGCCGTCCACGCCGTCGCAATTCTGCAAGAGCTTGTTGCTGTTGTAGCGTGTGCTGTTGCGATGCCGGATGGCGGTCTTGGAATGGTGTTCCAGGGATTGGGGAAAGCGTTTGAGATAGGAGGCGGCCAGCTTCATCATATCCCGGGCCGTGGTGAACTGTCCGGGAGAGGGCAGGCCGTTGGGATTTTCAAAGGTGGTGGAGGACATACCCAGTTCCCGGGCCTTGCGGTTCATGCGGCCGACAAAGGATTCCACACCGCCAAGATGTTCGGCGACGGCGATGCAGGCGTCGTTGCCCGAGGCCACGGCCATCCCGTCCAGGAGCTCCCGCACGGTGACGGTTTCTCCGGCCCTCAGGCGCATGCTCGATCCGCCGGTTGCGGCGGCCCGGGCGCTGATTTTCACCCGATCCCCAGGGCGCAGGCGTCCGGCTTCAAGGTCTTCGAACACCAGATACATGGTCATGATCTTGGTGATGGAGGCGGGCGGAATGCGGCGATCGGCATCTTGTTCGTGGAGCACGGCCCCCGTGCCGAAATCCATGACCAT
>NZ_JAZHDB010000103.1:0-4201 GCF_036584575.1 Desulfolutivibrio sp. | reverse complement strand
CTGCCTGTGGCAGTCCCGCAAGGCGGCGTATGGTGGCTGATTTTGCACCCGATGGCAATTTTTTTCTCCCGGTCCGGGGATGGGCCGCCCGGCCCCTTGACCTCGCCCCGGACAGGCTCGTACACCGCCCCCAAGGAGAGCCCCATGGACACCCTAAAAACCCTTGTGGACGTGCTGTTCAAGATCGCCCTGATCGTGGCCGTGGTCGCCTTTTTGCGCATCTACGACCAAAAAAGGGACATCGGCCGCTATGCCTACATCTCCACCGGAGATCTGGAATACGTGGTGGACACCACCACCGGCGTCATCTACCAGGGCGGATTCTCCATGAACCACCTAACCGGCGAGGAGCGCACCCAGACCAAACCCGGGAAATAGGCCGGAAACGCCTCGGCTCAGTCCCGCCGCCGCGTCAAAAAACCGTAGAGGACCAGCCCCACCCCGGACAGACCCAGCAGGATGTAGTCGCGCTGGTAGATCAAAAGGGCCAGAAACATCACGAAAAGCGCCGCCAGCCGACCCGCAGGCATGTGGCGGCGCGGCCTGCGGCCCTGAAACAAACCGCCCAAGCGGTCTCCCCAGCTCATTTCCCTCTCCGCCTTGCCCCCGAGGCCGGGCCGGGCGTCCCGCCCTCGGCCGCGGGAGGCTTGGCCTCGTCCGCCCCATTCCGGGCCCCCGCATGCCCGGGACCGGCCGCAGCCAGGGGGTGGGCCGCGTCGTAGGTCTGCATGATCCGGGTCAGGTCCAGGTGGGTGTAGCGTTGGGTGGTGGCCAGCCGGGAATGCCCGAGAAGCTCCTGCACGCTGCGCAGATCCGCCCCGGCCTGGAGCATGTGGGTGGCGAAGCTGTGGCGCAGCATATGCGGATGCACCCGCTGGGGAAGCCCGGCTGCGGCGGCCATGTCGGCAAGGATGCGCCCCGCCTGCCGCCGGTTCAGGCGAGAGCCGCGCGAGCCCAGAAAAAAGGCCTTCTCGCCCGGCCCCGGGGAAAAGGCCCCCCGTACCGCAAGATAGTCCAACAGGCGCTGCTTGGCCGCCTGGCCCACCGGGGCCAGGCGTTCCTTACCGCCCTTGCCCATGACCCGGGCCAGCCCCCGGGACAGGTCCACGTCCAAAAGATCGAGGGTCACGGCCTCGCTGACGCGCAGGCCGGCGCCGTAGAGCAGTTCGGCCAGGGCCATGTCCCGCACGGCCCTGGGGTCCATGGCGTCGCCGACCTCCACCAGGGCCTTGGCCTGGTCGGCGTTGAGCGCCCCGGGATGGCGCTTCTCGCTTTTGGGATTTTTCACCCCGGCCAGGGGATCGGCGGCCACCAGCCGCCTGCGCAGAAAATGCTTAAACAGGCCGCGCAGGCTGGAGAGCTTGCGGCCCATGGAGGTCTTGGACAGGCGCATCCGGTGCAGCTCGGCCAGGAAGCCGCGCACATGGTCCCGGGTCACCTGGCCGGGATCGGCCAGGGTCAGGCCCCGGCGGCCGAGATAGTCCTCGAACTGGGCCGCGTCCCCGGCGTAGGCCGCCACCGTGGCCGGGGAATAGCCCTTCTGCCCGGCCAGATAGTCCACGAAGCCCTGCACGGTGTCCGGCAGGCGGGGAGGGCCGTCTCCGGCGTCAGTCGGGGAGGCTTGATGTGCGTGGCGGGGAGTCCCCGCGCCGTTGGTCCAGGACATAGCAGCTCTTGGGATTTTCCTTGGCCTTTTTTTTCAGCGACATGGCGATCTGGGAGGCCTCGCCGTAGTGCTTGAGGCTGCCGTCGCGGTTAAAGACCACGGCCAGGGAGATGGCCATGAGCGGAAAGGTGCGCAGGCGGCCCTCCCGATCCGTGGACTGGATGTCGCCGCGCTCCCGGTCCTCGGGATCATAAAAGCTGGGCACGATGCCGTCAAAGGTGGCCACCAGACGCTGGCAGGCGGTCTCCGCCACCTCCGGCGGCACGATGAACACGAAGTCGTCGCCGCCCACATGGCCCACGAAAGACCGGATGCCGGGGAGGCTGCGGATGGTGTTGACGATGACCCGGGCGGTCATCATGAGCACCTCGTCGCCCCGGGAAAAGCCGTATTTGTCGTTGAAGGATTTGAAATGGTCCAGGTCGGCGTAGACCAGGGCGAAGTCCTCGCGGCGGTCGATGAGCTCCTGGATGCGGTGGATGATGGAGGTGTTGCCCGGCAGCCGCGTCAGGGGGTTGGCGTCGAAGGATCGCGACGCCCGGGCCAGGGTCAGAAGCACCCTCGCCCGAATCTCGGCCGGGCGCAGGGGGCGGGCCAGGAAATCGTCGATCTCGGCGGCCAGCCAGTCCCGTCCCGACTCCAGTTCCTCATGGCTGATGACGTAGATGACCGGAAGCTGGCGGTAGACGTTTTCGCTTTTGACCAGCGAGACCACGTCGAGCCCGGGCATGTCGGAAAGCTCCCCGTCCACGATGAGCAGGTCCGGCGGGTCGTTGAAAAGGGTTTCGATGGCCCGTCGGCCCCGGGTGAAGTGGCTGATCCGCAGGACGGATTCCGGCCACAACCCCTGCATGAGCGCCGCGAAATCCGCGTCCGGGGTCAGAAGCGTGACGTCCTGGGGGCGGGTGAAGCCGTACCCGGCGGCGCTGGTGTCCGTGTCCGTGGTCATGTGCGGTATGGCATCCTCGCCGGACGTCTCTGCAGACGCGCGGAATCCGGCACATCGAAGCCCTTTCTCAAAACATCGCGGCCGTATTTGTCCGGGCGCGGCATCAGGCGAAGGACAGGTCGGAGATTTCCAGGAACTGCTCGCTTAAGTGGCCCAGGATGCCTTCCACGTCGGCCGGCTTGAGCTTCAGGCGCTTTAAGGCCTCGGGCTGCAGGTAGGGCACGTTGTCGTCGCCGCCGAAGCCGTATTCGAAGACCCGGGCCATGAAATCGCCCACATGCACGGCGCAGGCCATGTCCGGATAGAGCCGGGCCAATTGCGGCTTGTGGTGGTAGGACAGTCCTTCCTTGATGTTGGGCGGCAGTTTCCAGTGGTCGGCCAGCCAGGCGTTGATGCGGTCGTGGCCGAAGCCCAGGACTTCCTTTTCGGCCTCGATGTACATCAGATCCCTGGTCTTGACGGCCTGCTCGATCTCGCCCTTGAGCTCGGGCAACTGCACCGTGGCCACCACCTTGCCCAGGTCATGCAAAAGCCCGGCCACGGAATATTCCTCGGGGTCGCGCAGCCCGGCCGCCCGGGCCACGGTGGAGCTGGCCAGGGCCACGCCCAGGCTGTGCTCCCACAGGCCCACCATGTTCTCGCTCATGATCTCGAAAAC
The DNA here is from genome assembly GCF_036584575.1 of Desulfolutivibrio sp. Lineage (NCBI taxonomy): Bacteria > Pseudomonadati > Thermodesulfobacteriota > Desulfovibrionia > Desulfovibrionales > Desulfovibrionaceae > Desulfolutivibrio > Desulfolutivibrio sp. The sequence continues at coordinate 928 of NZ_JAZHDB010000103.1, read as the reverse complement.
GGACGTGGACACGATGATGCCGCGAAGCACGTTGAACCCCAGAAGCACCAGGGCGTGCTGGATGGAGCTGATGCGCCCGGGGAAGCCGTAGATGGGCGAGTTGACCATCTTCAAGACCTTGGCCGAAAGCACCTGGTCCATGGAGATGAGCTTGGCCACCTCGTCCGTGGAGGAGTCGGAACGCTCCACCAGCCGGGCCACCTCGTCCAAGACCTTGGGCAGGGTGGGCAAATCCTTGACCGCCAGGATGAGCCCCTTGCGTTCGGTGCGTAGATCCTCGGCCATGGCCTAGCCCTCCCGGGGCGGCTCGGCAGCCGCCCTGGCCGCCGCCAACCCGGCCGCCCTGAGCTTGAAATAGTCGTATAAAAGCTTTTTGATCTGCTGCATCCACTTGTCCCCGGCATGCTTGCGGAACAGGTGGTCCAGGCGCTCGGCCCGTTTTTCGTAGGACATGTCCCCGGCCGCGCCCTCCAGGTCCACGGGATTGCCCTCCACCACCACGGCGTCCACGCCCATGGTGTCGAAGCGGTCCAGATGGGCCTGGGACAGTTCCGTGCCCTGGGCGGCCACGGCGATGCCGTCGGCCCGGGCCACGGCCTTGGCCAGGACCATTCCCGGGCGGACAAGGCTTAAGGGGAGTTTTTGCATGGCGGGGGGGTCTCCATCTGCTCCAGGCCGTAGTACATTCCCGGCCATTTTCGCACAAGCCCCTTGAGTTCCAGCCCGACCAGGGTCCGGCTGACCACATGGCTGGCCAACCCCAGTTCCTGGCCCACGGCGTCCATGTGCAGCCGCGTGCCGTCCGAAAACAGGCGCAGGACGCTTCGCTCCAGGTCCGTGAGGGCGACGGCCGGAGGAGGGGGCGCCGGGGGTTCGAAAACAAGGAGCCTCCATGTCCAAGCTCATCTATGCGCTGCTCACCGCAGAC
>NZ_JAZHDB010000102.1:0-4176 GCF_036584575.1 Desulfolutivibrio sp. | reverse complement strand
AGATGACGTCATGGACATGGTCCGCATCGAACCCAATGTGTTGCCGGTGATGCCGGTCTGTCTGGTGGGGTCCATGGTGGACGGCAAGCCCAATTTCATGACCGTGGCCTGGTTCACCCGGCTCTCCTACAAGCCGCCCATGGTGGGCGCGGCCATCAATCACCGGCAATACACCCGGCAAGGGATTGTGGAGGCCGGGATGTACAGCATGTGCTTTCCCGGGAGGGCGCTTCTGGAATTGACCGACTATTGCGGGCTGGTCTCGGGCCGCAACGTGGACAAGGGCGCGCTTTTCGACGTGTTTTACGGCGAACTCGGTTCCGCCCCCATGATCCGGGAATGCCCGCTGTGTTTGGAGGTGGCCGTGTCCCAGACCGTGGAGGTGGCCACCAACACCTTTTTCATCGGCGAGATCAAGGCCGCCCACGCCCATGCCGACGTGCTCAGCGACGGGCGGCCGGACATGAAAAAAATCGACCCGCTTATCCTGACCATGCCCCAAAACGGCTATTTCGCCCTGGGTGAGAGGGTGGGCGAGGCCTGGAACGCGGGGAAAAAGCTGAAGGGAGAAAAAGCATGAAGGTTTTGGCCATAAACGGCAGCGCCAGAAAAAACGGCAACACCGCCATCATGATCAACACGCTTTTAGCCGAACTAACGGCCGAGGGCATCGAAACGGAGCATGTGCAGTTGGCCGGGCAGGATCTGCGCGGCTGCCTGGCCTGCTACAAATGTTTCGAGACCAAAGACCGGAAGTGTATTCAGAAAAAGGACACGCTCAACGAGCTCATTGAAAAGATGCAGGGCGCCGACGGCATCGTGCTCGGGTCGCCAACCTATTTCGCCAACGTGACCAGCAACATGAAGTCCCTGATCGACCGGGCGGGGCTGGTGTCCATCGCCAACGGCCGCCTGTTCACCCGCAAGGTCGGGGCGGCGGTGGTGGCCGCCCGGCGCGGCGGGGCCATCCACACCTTCAATTCCCTCAACCATTTCTTTTTCATCAACGAGATGGTGGTGCCCGGCTCCATCTATTGGAACATGGGATTCGGCCGGGAAATCGGAGAGGTGAACGGCGACGAAGAAGGCCTGCGCACCATGAGCACCCTGGGCCAGCACATGGCCTGGCTTCTGAAGAAAATCCACGCCTAGCGGTCCTTTCTCCCCCCGTTGCGGCGGCGATCCGCGCTTGGGCCCTCCGAACGGGGTCTCCGCCGCACCACGGGATTTGACAAGCCCACCCCCCTTTTGGGATACAGCACCCTGGACTGCGGCTGACGAGGGCAACGGGCCGCGCGACGTCCAAATCCGCCAGGACGGTTCGGGCCACCCCGTCTGCGCATCGCCGGGATCCCCAAGGAGAAGCCATGTCCGTAAAAGCCGCATGCGCGGTCGTACTGTTGCTGGTCGTGGTTCCCGTGGCGGCGTTCACCGCCGGGTGTTCCTCCCACTCCCCCCAGACGCCCCCTGCGCCGCCACCGGCAGAGGCCTTCAACGCGGGGCAGCGGGCCTACGAGCAGGGCAACTTCGAACAGGCGGCCACGCTGTTCGCCGCCGCAGGCACCCCCCAGGCCAAGGTGTATCTGGGTCAAAGCCTGACCCGGGACGCCGCGAAAAAGGCCTTTACGGCTTACGACGAGGCCCTGCGCGCCGACCCCGGCCTGGACGACGCCATGGAGGCCATGGGACTTTTGCTGGCCAACCAGGGCGAGACGGCCCAGGCCAAGCCCTGGCTGATCAAGGCCGGAACCACGGGGGGCTTGAGCCCCGAGGCCCTGCTGCGACTGGGCGACATCTTTCTGGCCGAAGGCAACTGCCGCGAGGCCCTGGCCGCCTATGAAAAGGCCGCCGCGCCCCAGGTGGGATACGCCCCGGCCGCGCGCCGCCTGGAGGCCGTGCGCGGACTGTGCGGCGGCAAGGCCGCCCTGGCCGGAGGCCCGGGCAAGGGCGCACGCAACGGCCCGGCGGACGGCGACCCGGCGGCGGGATTGTACGGCCAAGGGGCGAAAAGCGGCCGCACAGGCGCCTCCCAGACCCCGGCCAAACAAAAGCCGGGCCCCAAGACTATCGACTTAAACGACATCTGAGCACCCTGCGCGACTTGGCGGCTTTGCGGCGTCGGGCGAATGCCCCTTGCCGCCCGGGCCGAGTTTGCGTAGGAAGCAGGCCGGAGCCAACCGTCCGGGCCAATGGCGCCCGGCACATCGGCCACCTGGCGAGACGATCCGACAAGGAGAGAGATATGGTGAGAAAAACCCTGCTGCTCACGGCGCTTTTTCTGCTTCTTTTGGGCAACGCGGCCTCGGCCCTGGCCCAATCGGCCCCAAGCTTCGCCCAAACGTGGACTGGATACACCGAGAAGGAAAAACACTGCTTCATCACCGGCATGGCCACCGGCGTGCGCATCATGTGCACGGACCTCACTGTGGGACGCGGCAAGGACGCCGATCCGGAACACATCAACAAGCAGTTCCGGGAATGCTTCAACGCCTACGTCATCAGCGACCCGGCCAAGGCCGTCAAGGCCATGGACGAACTCTACGCCGACAAGAAAAACGCCTTCATCCCCTTCGACGGCGTCTACAAGATCGCCGGACTCAAGCTCAACGGCGAAAACGTGGACTCCATCCTCGAACAGTCCCGGCAGTATGCCGAGGGCCTCAAGAAGAAGATGGCCAAAGAAGCCAAGAAATAACCCGCCGCACCGGGGCCGGACCACGGTTCGGCCCCGCCTCGCCGTCCTCCCGCATCCCCTGCCGGGGACACCTTCGTTTCACGCGCGACCCGTTCCGGCCTGACCGACGCCCACAGGACGACGCCGTCGGCTGTCCACCGGGTCGACGATTGGCCGTCTCCGAGACATGCCGCACCCTAGAGACCGAACGTCCGGATCGCATAGAAAAAAAGACCGTTGCCTTGGTTCATCTGGAAATCCGCCTGCCCGGGGTCCGAGGATTCGGGGCTATGGCGGGGAGACAGCGGCGTCCGGCCTGGCGCGCACCAAGCCCTCCAGGGATGCGTCCGGGGAAAACCCCGGGAACACCCGTTTGACGGCCTCGGCCGAAAGTCCCAGATGGCCCCTCAGGACCGCCGCCAGGGGTTGGCGATAGTCCATGGTCACCGGCAGCAGGTGTTCACGGTACAGCCTGCGTCCGGCCAGGCCCGGCGGCTGGCCGTACAACTGGCCGCCAGCCACCGGCCCGCCCATGAGCCACACAAGCCCCCCGTGCCCGTTGTCCGTGCCGCCCGTGTCGTTTTCCGAAAGGGACCGGCCGAATTCGCTGACCACCGCCACCACCGTGCGCTCCATGCCCGAGGCCAGGCCCTCGGCCAGGACACGCAACCCCGTGGCCGTGTGGGCCAGGGACTCCGCCAGCCGACCCGTGGCCGCGCCCTGGCGGACATGGCTGTCGAAGCCGCCAAAGGCCAGGAAGGCCAACGTCAGGTCGGACTGGCGCGTCATCTGCTCCGCGAGTTTCCCGGCCAGCTTGGGGAAGAGCGACACCGGGGGATCGCCGCCCCGGGAGGCGTCCATCTCCCGGGCAAGCGCCGCCAGACGCGACCGGCGAAAGGACATGCCCTCGCGGAAGGCCCGGGCCAGGGCGGCCGGAACGCCCTTGGCCCCGTAGGATTTGACCAGGGCCGCGTCCAGTTCCGTGACGTCGGGCAGGGTGGCCGCGTCCATGGGGTAGACGTACCGCCCGGGCGGCAGGTTGACGCTTCTGGCCTTGCCGGAAAGGATCAAGGGACGCCGGGGGGTGGCGAACACGGCCCGGACCGTGGTGTCCGGAGGGGCTTTTTTCCCTGCCGGCCTGGGGGCCAGCTCCAGGGCCAGGCGGTTCATCCAGCCGCCGTCCTTGGCAGAGCCCAGGGAGGACACGCCGCCCACCCCGGTCTCCATGATTTTTTGCGCCGTGGCGTGGTCGCGCACCGCCTCGGGCAGCCCCACCCCCTGCACGAATGCCAGATGGCCGGCCTGGAAATCCTCCGCAAGCGGGGCCAGGGCCGGATGCAGCCCCAGGCCGCCGGTCAGGGACACGACCCCGCCCGGCCGCCCGGGCGGGGCCAGGGCCGTGGTGGGCCGGGACATACGGTAGAAATCGTTTGCAAAGGGCGGCAGGACGCTTAGGGCGTCCACGCCGCCACGCAAAAACACCACCACCAGCCGGGCGGGCG
>NZ_JAZHDB010000101.1:0-4224 GCF_036584575.1 Desulfolutivibrio sp. | reverse complement strand
CGGACTCGATGTATTTGTAGCACACCAGTTGGGCGATGACCCCGAACAGGGTGATGGACCCGAACGAGGCCAGAAACTGGATGAACATGACCAGCAGGGAGGCGTACAGGGGGTCGCCCTTCCGGATGGAGACGATAAGCCCGGGCAGAAGGCTCACCACCCAGATGGCCAAAATGGACAACTCCTGCTGTTTCGTGCGCAAAAGTTCCTTGATTTTGGCTTTGTAGTCCATGGGGGGCTAACCTTTCGGGGAAGGCGGCCGTGAAGGGCCGCCACGGGGTTTCTCCCGGCGCGTTTGCGCTCGGCGCGTTTGCGCTCGGCGCGTAATGTCCTCGGGGGAGGTGACCATACTGGGATTTGCCGTCGCCCGCAATGTCTGGCGCAGGGAGGAGGCGGTTTTTTTGATTGGAGAATGCCCGGCGGGGATGCTAGGGTTGTGTTGCCGAATCACCGGCGGACCAAACCAGACTCTAACCGGCGTCGGCCGGACTTCCCGGTCGACGCAATCCGCGCCGCCACATGAACGAAACGCCTTCCATCCTCATCGTGGACGATGAGGTGGTCAATCTCATGACCCTGGAATGGATGCTGCGAGACGCCGGTTTCGAGACCTGGCGCGCCGCATCCGGCCCCGAGGCCCGGGCTTTGGCCCCGAAGGTCCGTCCGGATCTGATCATCCTGGATATCGTCATGCCCGGCGAGGACGGGTTCACCACCTGCGAGAAGCTCCTGGCCGATCCGGCGGTGGGGGAAACGCCCATCATCTTCATTTCCGGGCTGGGCGACGTGGACAACAAGGTGCGGGGGCTCAAAATGGGGGCGGTGGACTACATCGCCAAGCCCTTCGCCAAGGAGGAGGTGCTGGCCCGGGTCAAGCTGCACATCCGCCTGCGGCAGGGCCATGCGGCCATGCTCAAGGAGCAGACGGACAAGCTGTCACAGATCCGCGAGGCCCAGCAGGCCATCCTGGTCGATCCCGGGGAGATTCCCGAGGCCCGGTTCGCGGTGCGCTACGTGCCGGTCCTGGAGGCGGGCGGCGACTTCTACGACGTGTTCCCCCTCACGGAACGCTCCATGGGCTATTTCGTGGCCGACATCTCCGGCCATGACCTGGGGGCCTCCTTCGTCACCTCCTCGCTCAAGGCCCTGTTGCGCCAGAATTCCGGGCCCCTGTACACCCCGCAGGAAACCCTGAAAAACATCAACGCCGTGCTCGCCGGCCTTTTGAAGGACGGCAAGCATCTGACGGCGGCCCTGGCCGCCCTCAACCGCTCCCGAGGCAAGCTGACCCTGGTCAACGCCGGGCATCCGCCGCCCATCCTGGTCACGGCCGCCGGGCAGACCAGCCTGCTTGACGTGGAGGGCGACATCCTGGGGGTGTTCGACCATGTCCAGCTCGGCATCCTGGAACGCAAGGTCGAACCCGGGGATCGGATTTTTTTGTACACCGACGGCCTGGTGGAGCGGTTCAGGGGGGAGATCCGCCCCCGGGGACAGGGTATCGAGGCCCTGGCCCTGGCCTGCCTGGAGACCCGGAACCTGCCCATGCCTGCGGCCATTTTCGAGGCCTCCCGGCGGCTTAATGGCGCAGGGCATATGCCTGACGATGACATGGTGCTCTTGGGATTTGAAGTTTAGGGTGCGGGAGGCGGGCGATGCACGGGACGGCCGGGGCCGGATCGGGACGGTCGACGCGGAGAGCGCGGCGGGACAAGGCAACAAGGAGGGGGGCGTGGCGTACGCATCGCACATCGATCAAGGCGGCCTGCATGTGGTGTTTACGGCCAAGGCGCGCAACATCGACAGGGCCGTCGCCGAGATCGAGGATTTCGTGTCCCGAAACGGCGCATGGCCGCTTTTCGACATCAAGCTCATCGTGCGCGAGGCCCTGCTCAACGCCACGCTGCATGGCGGCGCGGGCCACGGGTCGCACGAGGTCTCCTGTACGGTGCGGCTCGTGGACGATGCGGTGGAATGCACCGTGTCCGACCCCGGGCCGGGTTTCGACTGGAGGGCCAGGCGCGGCCGCATCCCCCCCCTCGACGCGGAGAGCGGCCGGGGGGTCTGCATCATGGAGGCCTATGCGGATATGATGGAATACAACGCCGCCGGGAACGTGCTCAGGCTGGTCAAAAAAAGGGGCGGGGAGTCCTGTGGGACGCCCCGCTGTCAAGACGAAGCGGGGAAGACGAAATGAACGACATGGGAAACGGGTCCGCCGCCGTGGTGCTGCGTCCGGGCCGGGATATCGTGGCCTCCACCGTGGAGGGGTTTCGCGTCCAGTGGAAGGAGGCCCTTGCGTCGGGGACCGCGTCCCTGACCGTGGACCTGTCCGGGGTGGCGATGATCGACTCCGTGGGGCTGGGGCTGCTTATCGCCACCCACAACACCCTGGGCAAGGCCGGGGGCAAACTGCGCATCGCCCACGCCTGTCCCGACATCCTGGGGCTTTTGCGGACCATGCGTCTGGACAAACATTTCATTCTGGAAGGCTGACGACGCCCGGGAGACAGGCATGGAGAGCATGGACGACGAAATCATGGCCATGTTCGTGGAGGACACCCGCGAACACCTGGGAGACATCGAATCCTGCCTCATGGACATGGAGCGGGACGGGGCGGACATCGACGAGGAACTGGTGAACAAGGTCTTCCGGGCCGCCCATTCCATCAAGGGCGGGGCCGGGTTCCTCAATCTGCAAAACACCCGGGATCTCGGGCACAAACTGGAAAACGTGCTGCACATGATCCGTAGCCGCGAGATCGCCCCGGACACCCGGGTCATCAACATCCTGCTCGGGGGTTTCGACCGCCTGCGCAGTCTGGTGGAGATGGGGCCGAAGGGCGACGCCGAGGACATTTCCGGGCTCCTGGCCGAGTTGTCGGGCCTGGCCGTGGAGCATTTGCCCGAGGAGAAAAAGGACGATCTGGCCAGGACCGTGGACATCGCCTTGCCAGACGGACGGGTGCTTTTCACCGAGGATCGCTTAAGCCTCGACCAGGCCATGCGGGGCGGCAAGATGCTCTATCTCGTGGAATACGACCTTATCCACGACGTGCATGCCCGGAAAAAGACCCCCCTGGACGTCTTTTCGGCCATGGAGGCCAGCGGGCTGATCCTGGACTGCCGCATGGACCTGGCCGCCGTGGGCGACCTGGACGCCCCCCCGGCCAACAGCATTCCCCTGTATGTGCTTTTTTCCACCATCGTCGAACCCGATGTGGTCAGCTATCTGTTCGCCCTGGACGAACGCCGCATCACCCCCGTGGACCTGGAATCCCTCCTGGCCGGGGAGGCCCCGGCCAATGCCGCGCCGCCGTCCCCTCCCCTTGCCCCGGCGACGGAGGCGGCGTCCCCCCGGGAGACGGCCGACCCCGGGGAGTGCGTCGGCGCGTTGCGGCTCTCCCGTGCGCCGGACCATACCCGGCTGGCCTTTGGGCCGGATGCAAGCGGCTCGGGCGCGGCGGGCGCAGTCGAACTGACCGGGGCGGACCTGGCCCAGGCCCTGGCGGCCTGCCTGGCCCGAGGTCTGGACGTCAGGCTGGATTTCCCCCCCCAGGCCGAACCCGGTCTGGACGGTCTTCTGGCCCTGGTGAGCGCGGCCCGGACCTTTGCCGCCCGGGGCCTTTCCCTGGCCCATGCGGGTGGGGTTCCCGCCGGGGTCGCCGCCCAGGCCTCCCGGGCCGGATTCACGCCCCAGGCCCTGGCCGAGGCGGGGGTGGGCGGCGAACTTTTTGGCGTTGCCTGAGAAGCGGTCGGGAAAGCCCGCAACAGGGGGGAACTCCCCCGGAGGTACGTGGATGGCGCTGGAAAACGGGATGCGAGACCTGTTCATGGAAGAGGTGGGGGAAACCCTGGCCGAACTCGACACCGCGCTTCTTGAACTGGAGAAGGCCCCGCACGACGCGGAACTGATCAATCGTATTTTCCGGGCCGTGCATACCCTCAAGGGGGCCTGCGACATGTTCGGCGTGGACGACGCCGTGGCCCTGGCCCATGCCGTGGAGTCGGTGTTCGACCATGTGCGCGGCGGTTGGCGGGATGTGGACAAACCCCTGCTGGATTTGACGTTTTCGGCCAGGGACCGGTTTGCGGCCATGCTGGCCGAGGGGGCGGACCCGGCGGTCGAAAGGGACGAGGCCCTGTTGCAGACTTTTCGTGATCTATTGCGCACCACCAATCTTACGGGGGCTGCGGCCGCCGCCCCGGCCGCCACAGCCGGGG
>NZ_JAZHDB010000100.1:0-4297 GCF_036584575.1 Desulfolutivibrio sp. | reverse complement strand
AGGGCCTGGCCGACGCCATTGTGGAGGTCACCGAGACCGGCACCACCATCAAGGCCCACGGCCTGCGCATCATCGCCGAACTGCTCCAGACCAACACCCGGCTCATCGCCAACAAGGCCGCCTGGGAAGACCCCTTCAAGCGCAAAAAAATCGAGAATCTGGACATGCTCCTGCAGGGGGCGCTTCGGGCCGAAAGCCTGGTTGGGCTCAAGATGAACGTGCCCGAGGAAAAGATGCCCGCCATCATGAACCTTTTGCCCAGCCTCACCGCGCCCACCGTGGCCAACCTGTACAACAAGGACTGGCTGTCCGTGGAAATCGTGGTCTCCGAGAGCCTGGTGCGCGACCTGATCCCCAAACTGCGCGAGCTTGGGGCTGAAGGCATCATCGAATATTCCCTGAACAAGGTCATCTGATGGTCTGTCCCTGGAAAGCGCGGAAACGAATTCCAGGGACACGGAACGGGACGGGTTTTTTGAGGAACGCACCGCCCGTCACATGTCGAAAATAAAGCCGAACCCGGGAGGGCGCATCCCTCCCGGGCTTTTTTTCGCCCACCGGCCCGGATTCCCGCTTGCCCGCGTGACGTTTTTCGAGAACAACCATTTCCAGGGCGGACATTCCGCCACAAGCCCTTTTGCCCGGAGAATCCCATGTCCCACCGCTTTGGACACGTGGCCGTCCTCGGCCCCACCAACGCCGGAAAATCCACCTTCGTCAACCAGGTGATCGGCCAGAAGGTGTCCATCGTCTCGCCCAAGCCCCAGACCACCCGCAACCGCATCACCGGCATCCTGACCACGGAGGAGGCCCAGGTCGTCTTCCTGGACACCCCGGGCCTGCATCGCCAGAGCCGGGGCATAAGCCCCCTGCTTCTGCGGTCGGCCTGGAACGCCCTGCCCATGGCCGACGTGGCCCTGCTCTTTTTCGACGCCCGGGCCCTGGCCTCAAAGCCCAATCTGCTGGAAGCCGAGGCCAGACCCCTGGCCAAGGCCCTGGGCGGCAACCCCATGCCCGTGGTCGTGGCCATTAACAAGGTGGATGCGGTGCGCCCCAAGGAGCGTCTGCTGCCGCTGCTCAAGGAGATGGCCTTGATCTTCCCCCAGGCCGAGGTGTTCCCCATAAGCGCCCTGTCGGGGCAGGGCGTGGACGAGGTGGTGGCCGCCGTGACCGGGCGCCTGCCTGAGGGGCCGCCCCAGTACGGCGAGGACGAGATCACCACCGCGCCCGTGCGTTTCATGGCCGCCGAGGCCGTGCGCGAGAAGCTCTTTCTGGCCCTTGGGCAGGAGCTGCCCTACGGCGTGGCCGTGGAGATCGAGTCCTGGGACGAGCAGACAAACCCGGCCATGCCCCACATTTCCGCCGTGATCTACGTGCCCCGGACCACCCACAAGGGCATCGTCATCGGCAAGGGCGGGGAGATGCTCAAAAAGGTGGGCTCCGAGGCCCGGGCCGAGATCGAGGAGCTTGTGGGCGGACGGGTGCATCTGGAGCTGTGGGTCAAGGTCAAACCGGACTGGCCCGGAGACAAGGGGTTCGTGCGTGAATTGGGACTTGGGGAATAGGGGCGCGGCGTTTTTTCGAAACGTTTTGTTTTGCCCCCGGTTGTGCTAGCCTTTCGCCATGAACGATGATTCGGATGTGGACGGACGCCTTGCCCGGGTCCGGGAACGCATTGTCCGGGCCTGCGGAAAGGCGGGGCGCGATCCGGCCGGGGTGACCCTGGTGGCGGTGTCCAAGTTTCATCCGCCCGAGGCCGTGGCGGCCTTGCGGGCGCGCGGACAGCGGATTTTCGGCGAGAGCTACGTGCAGGAGGCCCTGCCCAAGATGGAGGCCCTTGCGGATGCTGGCATCCAGTGGCACTTCATCGGAAGATTGCAGAAAAACAAGGCCAAATTCGCCGTGGGCCGCTTCGCCCTGATCCACACCGTGGATTCGGCGGAATTGGCCCGGACTTTGCAAAATAGAGCCCTGGCCGCCAACCTGATCCAGCCGGTGCTCATCCAGGTCAACGTGGACGACGAGCCGCAAAAGGCGGGCGTGGCCGCGTCCCTGGCCCCGGAGCTGGCCGAGGCCGTGGTCGGCATGGCCAACCTGGACCTTCAGGGGCTCATGGTCCTGCCCCGGGCCCTGGACGACCCCCAGGCGGCGCGTCCGGCCTTCGCCGCCTTGCGCGCCCTGCGCGACGAGTTGGCGACGCGCCTCGGGCGGACCCTGCCGGTCTTGTCCATGGGCATGAGCGGCGACCTGGAGCCTGCCGTTGAGGAAGGGGCCACCCACGTCCGGATCGGGACGGATCTTTTTGGCCCGCGCCACGCCTGAGCGGGGGGCGCGCCGCCGTACACCCGTCTGACGCGGGACAGCCCGGGAGAAGAGGACGATGGCCGAAGAAATTGAAGGCGAAAAGAAAAAATCCGGCTTGCTCAAATGGATCATCCTGGCCGTACTGCTGTTGCTCCTGGCCGGGGGGGGCTACTATGCCTATCTGAAGTTTTTCGTGGCCGCCCCGGCCGAGACCCCGCCCACGGCTCCGGCCGAAGGGGGGGAGGCCCCCGGGCATGCCGAACCGGCCGCCGAGGCCCCCGCCAAGGAGGAGGCCCATGGCGAGGCCGCTTCCGGCCATGGCGGTTCCGACGGGCATGGCGGCGGCAAGGCCGCCCCGGCGCAATCCCTGGTCACCGTTCCCACGTTTGTGGTCAACCTGTCCGATCCCTCGGGACGGCGGTATCTCAAGCTCTCCATGGACCTGGAGGTCAAGGGCGGGCCCGAGGCCGTCCAGGGGTCCATGTCCAAGATTCGCGACGCCCTGCTCATGCTGTTGTCCTCCAAGTCGGTGGAGGAGCTGGCCGGGGTGGAAGGCAAGATCACCCTGCGCAAGGATGTGGCCGACCGAATCAATCAGGTGCTTGGCAAGCCGGTGGTTTTGCGCGTGTATTTCACGGATTTCGTGATCCAGTAGGCAACGCGGCGGTGGCGGCGTGACCGCGCCGGAAACCTGCAATCCGAGACGAGAGGCGACGACGCATGGGCTCAGACGATCAGGATCAAGACCAGCTGGCCGCCGAATGGGCCGCCGCCCTGGCTCAACAGGAAAACGAGGACGAGGACGTTGCGCCTGCTGCCGGAGGCAAGGGGGCCTCTTCGGGGACCGACGCCGCTTTGGCCGATGAATGGGCCGCCGCCCTGGCCGACGAGGAGGAACAGCACCTCAAAAAGGAACGGGAGCAGGAACAGCTCTCGCGGCAAAGCCACACGGCCCAGTTCAAGGATTTGACGCAGGACGCCAAGGCCCCCCGGCCCGAGGGCGGCGCCAGGCGCGATCTGGACTTCATTTTGGACATCCCCCTGGACGTGTCCGCCGAACTGGGGCGCACCAAGCTTCTCATCAACGAGTTGTTGCAGCTTGGGCAGGGCTCGGTCATCGAACTCAACAAGCTGGCGGGCGAGCCTCTGGAAATTTACGTCAACGGCAAGCTTGTGGCCCGGGGCGAGGCCGTGGTCATCAACGAAAAATTCGGCGTGCGCTTAACCGACATCATAAGCCCCATCGAGAGGGTCAAACAGCTTGCCTGACGCCGCCGCCCAGTCCGCCTACGGGCTTTCTTCCGTGGCCGCCCAGATGGCCCTGGGGCTGTTGCTGCTGCTCGGCGTCCTTTTTGCGGCCTTCTACGTCCTGCGGCGTTTCGGCCCGCGCCTGGGACTGCCCCTGGCCAAAAAGAACTCCGGCCTGACCTTTGAGGGGCAGCTGTCGCTTGGGCCCAAGCGGAGCGTTGTGTTGGTCCGGTTCTTGAATAAGGTCATGGTGCTCGGAGTCACCGAGCAGTCCATCAACCTGTTGACCGAGATCGACGACAACCATGACCGGGAAACCGACTTTGCCGCAGTCCTCGAAAAGGCCGATCCTCCGGACGGTTCTCCTTAGCCTTCTCCTGCTTGTGCCGGCCACGGCCCTGGCCCAGGACATGCCGTCGCTGACGCTCAACCTGTCCGCCGGGCAGGCCGAGCCGGGCCGGGTCTCCACCCTTCTCGAAATCCTCATGCTTTTGACGGTGCTTTCCCTGGCTCCGTCCATCGTGCTTACGGTCACCTCGTATACCCGCATCATCATCGCCTTTTCCTTCCTGCGCCAGGCCATGGGCACGGCCCAGATGCCCCCCAACCAGATTTTGGCCAGCCTGGCCATCTTCATGACCGTGGTCATCATGTATCCCGTGGGAAATCAAATCAATGACGAGGCCTTGCAGCCCTATATGCGTGAGGAAATCTCCCTCGGGGACGCCGCAAAGAAGGCCGAGGT
>NZ_JAZHDB010000099.1:0-4325 GCF_036584575.1 Desulfolutivibrio sp. | reverse complement strand
GACAACGCCTACGGCCTGACCAAGGCCCTGATGACCAGCCGCTACCGGGGTTTCAGCTTGGTGACGATGATGCCGCGCTTGGTCAGCTCCTTGAAATCCTTGGCCTTGGTGAGCAGGGTGGGGATGTTGAAGCTTTCCAGGGTTTGCAGGAGCAACTGCATCAGTTCCTTGCTGGCCTTGGCCTCCATGACCACGATGGCCGGTTCGCGGGCGGCGATGAGCTCCTGGGCCACGTCCCAGGGGGCCTTGAAGGTGCGGCCGTCGTCGAGACGGTAGAGGGTTTCGTTCACGCGCACGACGCTGGCTGCGGCCGGGGCGGCTGTGGCGGCGAAAAGGCACAGGGCGATCACGGCGGCGCACAGGACCGCCGGGCGGCGCGGAAAACGGGCATTTTGCATGGCGGGGCTCCTGGTCCGGGTGGCGGGATATGGCCCTGGCGAAAGAAACGAGGCCACGCGACACGTCCAACCCGTGGACATCGCGACGGAAACAGTATAAAAGCGAAACCTCAATTCCCGCAAGACAAGGAGCAGGCCCATGCAACTCGATTTCTCCGGTCTTATCGTCCTTTTCGGTATCCTGTCCGTCCTGGTGGCAGCGCTGACCATCAAGTATCAGCAGGAAAACAAGCCCAAGGATATCGACTGGTAGAGACGGGGCTTCCCGTTTTGGCGGTGTCCACGCCTGACGCCCCGGACGTGTTCATGAGTTCTGCGTTGTCGCCCACGCGGCGGACGGCGCGTTTTTTTGTCGCCTTCTGGCGCCGGAAACCCCGAAGTGGGGTTACTTGCGCCGAAACTGCCTCTTGTCCCCCACCCGCACGGTGATCTTTTCCTTGTCCATGTATTCCAGGTAGGGGATGGCGAACTTGCGCGACAGCCCGGCGATGTCCTTGAAATTGGCCGGGTCCATCTCTTTCGCCGTCTCGAAATACGCCGCCACCCGCTCCACCAGATCCTTGAAGGCCGGGGCCGCGCAGAACATGTCTTCCTTGATCTTGACCAGGTGCCCCTGGGCCAGAAGCAGCTTGTAGACCGGCTGGGCGTCCTTGAAGGTCAGGTTCAGGGGCTCCAGCACGTCTTTTAAATTGGGCGGGGTCAGGCCCCCGTCGTCGTAGATTTTTTTCAGCGTCTCAAAGAGCTTGGCCTGATCCGAGGCCATGGACACCTTGTGGTCCGGCAGGCGCAAAAGCTCCTGGTCGGCAGCCAGCCTGCCGGTTTTCAGCTGCCGCTCCACCAGGAAATGGAAGAGCTTGGGGAAAAGCGCCTTGCCGAAGGTGGAGGCCAGTTCCCCCCGGGGCAGCCCCTGCTTCATGGGCTCGCGCTTGTGGAAGGCGGCCACGGCGCCAAGCAACCCGTCCGACAGGGCGGCGATGACCGAGGCCGCCACGTAGACCCGGCCTTCCCTGCCCTCGCGGTCGACCAGCGCCGCCTCGCCCTTGTCGCACAGCTTGCCCAGGGCCTTTTCCAGCTCCCGCGATTCCAGGTCGCTTAAGACCATGAGCCGGGCGAAGCTTAGGCCCTCGGCCCCGGCCAGCTCCAACTGCACCGGGATGACTTCCTCCCGGGCGGCCGCGCCCAGGCGGCGCAGCGGTTCCAGTTCGGCCTCGGCGAAACGCTTCACCTTGCGGCCAAGCGGCGAGACGATGCGACCTCCGGCCACGGTACGCAGCGGCGAATAGGCGCGCACCACGCATCTGTCGCCGAAGACCCCGGCCAGGGGCTCGGTGAAGCGCACCTGGCATACGGCCGTCTCGCCGGGTTCGAGCTTCTCCCGGTCCAGCAGGAAGATGCGGGCCAGGGTCTCCTTGGTGCCGTGGTGGAAATGGATTTCCGTACGGTGCTTGATGGAGCGCGGGCAGGAGGCCAGACAGGTCAGCTCCACATCCCACACCAGACTCGGAAACAGCGTGCCCGGCAACGCCAGCACCTCGCCGCGCTCCAGGTCGTCCACCTCGAGCCCCGGCAGGTTCACGGCCGTGCGCCGTCCGGCCGGGGACTCCTGCACGGGCTCGCCATGCGACTGGAGGTTGCGGATCTTGGACGTGGTTTCCTTGGGGTAGGCCACCACGTCGTCGCCGACCTTGAAGCTTCCGGCGATGAGCGTGCCGGTGACCACCGTGCCGTAGCCCCGAAGCGTGAACACCCGGTCGATGGGCAGCCTCGCCAGGTCCGAGCGGCGGCGCGGCTGGTAGGTGTCCACCAGTTCGGCCAGGGCGGCCCGAAGCGCATCAAGGCCCTGGCCGGTGTGGGCCGAGACCGGGTAGATGGGGGCCTCGGCCAAAAAGGTCGTGGACAGGTAGTTCGCCACATCCTCCTTGACCATCTCCAGCCATTCCTCGTCCACCATGTCGGTCTTGGTCAGGGCCACCAGACCGGTTTTGATGCCGAGCAAGGTGCAGATTTCCAGATGCTCGCGGGTCTGGGGCATGATGCCCTCGTCGGCGGCGATGACCAGGGTCACGAAGTCGATGCCTGCCGCGCCCGCCACCATGTTTTTGACGAACCGCTCATGGCCGGGAACGTCGATGATCCCGAGCCGCC
This sequence comes from Desulfolutivibrio sp., assembly GCF_036584575.1. Taxonomy (NCBI): domain Bacteria; kingdom Pseudomonadati; phylum Thermodesulfobacteriota; class Desulfovibrionia; order Desulfovibrionales; family Desulfovibrionaceae; genus Desulfolutivibrio; species Desulfolutivibrio sp. The sequence continues at coordinate 1,782 of NZ_JAZHDB010000099.1, read as the reverse complement.
TATCGCCGGGCAGGTCCAGGAAGGCGAAGCCGAGTTCGATGGTGATGCCGCGCTTTTTTTCCTCGACCAGACGGTCGCAGTCGATGCCCGTTAGGGCCTTAATCAGCGTGGTCTTGCCGTGGTCGATGTGCCCGGCGGTACCCATGATGACCGGCATGGAGCGTCCTTTCCGCGCTGGGGCGGGGTCGTGCGAGTGGGCAGGGGGAAAGCCTGCGGCGACCTCACCAGGGAGAATACGCGCGTATTCTCCCTGGGATGCCGCATCAGCTCTGCAAAAAGGCCTTGTAGGCCAGCATGGTGGCGTACAGGTCGGCCACGCTGGACAGCTCGAAGGGGCTGTGCATGGACAGAACCGGCGGCCCGAAGTCGATGACGTCCATGCCGTACACGGCCAGAAACTTGGCCACCGTGCCGCCGCCGCCGTGGTCCACCTTGCCCAGTTCCGCCATCTGCCAGGGCACCCCGGCCTTGGCCAGGACGCTGCGCAGCCAGGCCACGTATTCCGGATGCGCGTCGTTGGCCCCCACCTTGCCCCGGTGCCCGGTGAACTTGCAAAAGCACGGCCCGTAGCCCAGAAGTGCGGCATTGAGCTTTTCGTGCAAGTCCTGGTAGTCCGGGTCCATGGCCGCATGCACGTCGGCCGACAGGGCCTTGGACTTTTCGTAGATGCGGCGCGGCTTGGCCCTGGGCTCCCACCCGGCAACCAGATCCTCCAGGCAGTATTCGAAAAAGTGCGACTTGGCCCCGGTGGACCCTTCCGAGCCGATCTCCTCCTTGTCCCAGAAAAGGACCACCTGGGTGTGCTCCGGGCGCGGCGCGGCCAAAAGGGCCATGAGCCCGGCATAGACGCAGATGCGGTCGTCCTGGCCGAAGCCGCCGATGATGCCGCCGTCCAGGCCCACACGCCGGGCCGCCCCGGCGGGCACGGCCTGGAGCTCGGCGCTGTAGAGGTCTTCCTCGGTGATGCCGTAGCGGGCGTTGAGCAGCTCAAGCACCTTGTGCTTGATGGGGCTTTTGCCGTTGCCCTTGTCCTTGGCCGGTTTCTTGCCTTCCTCGGCCGGGCTGTGGCCCAGGATGATGTTCAGCTTTTCGGCCTCGAAGGCGTCCGACAGCTTCTTGTCCGCCTGCTTGTAGGCCAGGTGCGGCAGCAGGTCGGAGATGGCGAACACGGGGTCGCTGGGCTCTTCGCCGATGCTGACCGGGACGACCGTGCCGTCTTTTTTGACCACCACGCCATGCAGGGCCAGGGGACGCGCCAGCCATTGGTGCTTGCGGATGCCGCCGTAGTAGTGGGTCTTGGCCTGGGCCACGGCGCATTCCTGGTACAGCGGGCGTTGCTTGAGATCCAGGCGCGGGGTGTCGGCGTGCGCGCCCACCAGCCGAAATCCCGCCGACAGCGGCCGTTTGCCCTTGCGGGCCGCGAAAAGCGTCTTGCCCTTGGCCACGCGAAAGACCGCGTCGCCCTTGAAGTCGCCAGCCGCGCTCTCCACAAATCCGGCCTTGCGCAACGCGCCGCGCACATATTCCACGGTCTCGCGTTCGGTCTTGCAGCGGCTCAAAAAGTCCATGTAGCCCACGGCCAGTTTTTCCATGGCCGTTTTCGATTTTTTATCCGTATACACGTCCCAGCAATTTTTCGTTTCAAATTCCAGCTCGATCATGCGGTCTCCTTTTTGGGTAGCGGAGGAATCGGGAGGGGAACCCCTTTTTGAAAAAAGGGGTTCCCCGATGAACTGATTGTTATTAATAAAGCGAGTGGACTGATTAGTATCGCTAGTGATA